>JARFQX010000453.1 GCA_029287555.1 Rubripirellula sp.
TTCTCTCGAGACGGAATAGGGAGCATGTGGGCTGATTGCCGCGTCCGGACAGGCCCCGCTGAGATGATCGGCGGCAGCCGCGAGACGCTCGCCAGCGCGCTGGTCACTCAATCCAACCACTTCGGCAAAGGCCACCAGTTCGGGCCGGTTCGGACCCCGAGGATAATGGCAGGGCGGGGTCGTGATTTCTCCCGCCAAGACGGTCCCAGTTCGCCACAGTTCCAACAAACCTTGATCGATCGCTTGGTCCCGAGCAATCGCCCCAGTTGAGGCACGAGTCGCCATCACAAGTCCAATCCAATCAGCAAGCGAGATGCCGGGCTCACCGACTGCCTGGGTCAAAGCCGAGAACTCAAGATGGGTGTGCGAATTGACCAACCGAGGCAGAATAGCGACGTCGCCAAGCTTTTCGGCTTCCGGCGGCGGGGCACCGCTGCTCACCTCGGCGATCCGACCGTCGATCGCGCGGATCCATCCACCGTTGATCGGCGGCGCGGAAACGGGAATGATCCAGCGTGCAGCGAACACACGGGATCGGTGACTTGTCATGAGACTTCCTTCGAAACGCGACCGACTTCCTCGCTCATTCTACGAACGACCCACCGCCAAGGTTGCTCGAGATCTGCTTGGTAAAGCGCTGTTGCGGAATCTGGCCGGCCAGTGGATTGGTGGTCTGATCGTTGAAACGGAAGCCTACTTATCCAGCGGGGACCCCGCCAGTCACAGCATTCGAGGCGAAACACCGAGCAACGCGGCGATGTTCGGCCGTGCCGGCACCGTTTACGTGTATCCGATACACGCCAAGCACTGCATGAATGTTGTGACCGATCCACGGGGCAAAGGGAGTGCCGTCTTGATTCGGGCAGTCGAACCTGTTTGGGGTGTCGAGAAAATGATGGAACATCGGGGAACCGAAAGCCCCCGCCAAGTCAGCAGGGGGCCCGCGATGTTGTGTCAGGCGATCCGAGTGGATCGATCTCACGACAAGATCGACCTGCTGGAGAGTGAGGAACTTTGGATTGCAGTCGGGGCGAAAGAAATCCCCGAGATTATCTCCACACCCCGGATTGGAGTCTCAACCGCGACCGACTTGCCACTTCGCTTCTTCATCAACGGTAATTGGTTTGTCAGTGGACGAGTCCGCGAGCATCGAACACGCCCCGCACCGTCACAACGCCTGACGTCCGCCCTCGGTCCACCGCCGGCATGACTCCGTGACATTAGGACCCAACGCCAAGTCGAGGCTACTGGAAGGCAAGCGTGAACCAACCGTCTTCCGCTCGAGCGAGCGACGGGCTGAGCTCGCGTCCGCGAAGCGCCTCCATCTTTGCATCGTCGGCGATGCGCAAAGACTGATCCAAGATCTCATTGGGGAAAAGGGCGGAGAACTTCTTCTGGATGATTGACTTCAGTCCGACCTCGCGCAAAGACAATCGCTCGCGGGGAAAGTCAACATCGACTTCCTCGGACCGGCGCAAGATGAGGGTTCCGTTATCTGCTTGGGTTGGCTCAGAGATCGCCTAGATTTCCATCGCCTTATACAACGGATCCCCGTCTCCCTGGACGAATCTTGTCCCCCTTAAACCAATTCGCACGACACCACCTCGCGACTCAAAGATCACGGGCCGCGAGCGCGAGAATCCAATCTCAAAGGGAGCCTCCGATTCCTGATCACTACTGGCTGGCGTTACCGAACCATCGTCGGGTGCTGCCGGTCCAATCCGATCAAGGAGCTCGCTGAGCCGTCGTTCGTTCAGGGTCCGACCAGCCAGCATCACGCTGAACGCGTTCTCAACAGCGGACTCATGAATCTGGATCGCAAGGGCAAAAGGAGTTGGCACGCCGGGGCGCGACGTGATCGACGCAAGTTGCTCCGGACCGCGAAACACCGATTCAACGCAGATCGCATCAACGGTTGAACTCCAAGCCTGGGAGGGCCTGGTCAAAGACAATCGTTGTAGCATCGGCTCGGCGCGGTCAACCAACTGCGAGGGGGTGAGCGGCGAGACCTGCCCGGTTTCGGTTGCAAACTGCCGCCCGACCTGCGTCCGCAGCTTCTCCACCGCGATGCGATCAGCTGCAGGCTTCTGTTTGGCAGCCTGCTTTCGAGCGATGGCCCGAACGATTCGCAGAGGATGATCAATACGACAAATGCGAGTCTGCAGCGTTGCCTGGACACCGGTCTCGCTCAAGGCGATTCCCGCCGCATCGACCGTCATCGTTCTCGTCGCCATCACCTCGCTGCTGCCAACCGTCCGCAGTCTCACCGGTCCATTGAAACCCGTGTTGTGACTGACGACGTGCCCAATGAAGCTCAGATGAATCTCCGCCGAGCCAATCGAAGGCAACAGCGCAGCGGTGACGTGACCGTCCATCTGAGCGTCCCCAACCAGGCGAGTCCCCAGAATGCAATCCCGAACCGGTCGCTGCCTAGAGACCGGCCGATTGATTGCCTGTTGAACCAAGGACGTTCCAACCATGATCGCCGCATTGGACCGACTAAATGTGTTGCGAAACTCGCGAACCAAATCATCGGCCTGGTCCGAGGACGCGAGTAAGGCAACGCGAGCGGAAATTGCATTGAATTGATCCGGCGTTGGGATGTCATCGACCTCCCGAACCAGTTGGTCGAGCGATCGCAGCTGCGCCTTGAGCACTGAGACCGCGCGGTCGGGATTTCGAAACACTAACGTGTCGATCAAATGATCGACCGCGTCACGCAGCGCCCTCACCGCGCTCATTTCCAAACCCGGCGTGGTCCCAATCAATCGATCGCGAGCCGACATCGCCTCCGCCATCAACTCCGACGAGGGTGCACGCGACTCAACCGCCTGGGCAAGATCCTGCAGGTCGAAGTACCGAAGCCAAGCGTCACGATTTTGGGAATCGGTGACCCGGTCAAGGAATGGCTTAAGGTTTTCGATACGCTCCGCGACCCGGTCGGCAGCCAAATCAAAGTCGGGAAGACGGCTGGACACCAGTTCATTGCTGGTCGATTCGATCTTGCCGATCAGCCGGTCACGTTTGGCTCCGTCCAATTGAGCAAACGCGCTCCTGGCGGAAAGAACCGGCAGGAGGAGCAATAGCAGCAGGCAACGCACAACACTCTGTCTCGTCATGAAGATCTTGAATCCAAGGGGAAGTGCGCAATGGCTCGCTGCGCGGCGACCGTGACCGGGCTCCGAAGCCCAATCATCCGGCGGACGAGTCCCCAACGACCCGACCCGTCGAAATGCTTCGGTCCCAGCGAGCGAATGTACGTTTCAGCCACACTCGCCGACTAATCGACACAGGGTCAGGAGAGCGATGACGCTCGAATATTCTAAATCCCCCAGCTTACCGCGTTGAGAGGTGCTCGAGCGAAATCGTGGCGGAGCGGCCAGTACGCCGGAATTACCGAAAAAACCGCTGTGATAGAGCACCCGGCCTGGCTGCCTCGTGGATTGACCTCGGTATTCGACCCCTTCAAAACACTCCCGGCCCGAATTGGACAGCGCCCTTCTGTGCGATCAGGCGTACGAGTAATGGCGAAACGTTCGGGTACGAGCAGGAAAAAACGCCGACCCGAGCTGCGTTTCCAATTCAGCTGGGTGCGATCCGGCTACCGCAAAAGCCGAATCCGTCCCAACAGCTCTCGGATTGGCGGGCTGAGTTCGCCTTGAGGACGGTGAGAGACCACGAAGATCGCCAAGTCGACCGGCGGCTCTCGAAGCCTGCCAACGCGCCGGTGATCGACTTGGGCCCATTCCACCTCGTAGTCGCCGTATTGCTCAACTTCAATTTCGATCTCACCCGGAGGCCAGTCTCGCAGTCGGAAAGGCTCAAGTCGTACGATCGCTTGGGACCTCTTGTGCGTGAACGTGGGAGCCACAGCGTGCCGGTCGTCGGCGACCGAAAGGTAGTCCCAACCGTTGGTCACGTCGATCTCCAGCCCAAGAATCGGGAAGCGGTGGTGGCTGCCACTGGTGCGAATGATCGGCGGACTGTCCCCTTCCAAGTAGGACAGCGTGGCGTTCGGATTCTCCGGGACTGCAAAGAACTGACGAAGACCGACCAGGCCGACCAATGCCAGAGCGATCCACACGATCGGCGTGAACTCAAGAGGTTTCGGACCTGGTTCGAAACGGTTCACGCGAGGACCGATCACGAGGACGTTGGTGGATCAATACTTTGGCAGATCAATCACGCCGCTCCAATTCTCGGGCGGCACCCGGTTGTATCGCAAGATCGTCGAAAGCAAAACATCCTTGGGACGATCCCAAGAGGGAAGCGAGTGAAGCCCTCGATACGCGTCCTCCCAGTCCCCTTGAATCAACGCGTCCAAACTCGCTTCGTAGTCCGCGATCTGCTGGTCGGTAAGCGTCGGTTCGGTGTCGGTGGGAACACCCATCAGCTGGAAAACATCCAAGTTCGATTCGAGGCCGGATGGACGAACGCGAGCCAATCTGCGAACTCGAAAGTCGGCGGCGTGGTCTCTCCGAAGCTCAATGGCGGTGGCCTCATCCATGATCACCTCGACACCAAACGCTTTGGTCAAGCCCTCGAGCCGGCTGGCAAGATTCACGACCGGACCGAAGGCCGTCACCTTAACCTGATCGATGGTCCCGATCCTTCCGGCGACGGCACGGCCCGTCGCGATGCCGATCCCACAGCGAAAACCGGCGCTCGCACCCTCCCGATTCTGGACTCGAATGCGTGTAGCCGCGGTCGCGGCGCAGGCTGCCGTGCCTTCCTGTTCCAGCGGCCAACCCCAGAAGCCCATGGCGGCGTCACCGTGGAAGTCACCGATGACGCCTCCGGTATCAAGGATATGGCGCGTCATGATGCCGAGCGCGTCGCTGACACGGGCGAGCAACCCGAGCAGGTGCTCAGCTTCCTGTTCGCTGCGACGGGTGAAGCCGCGGAGGTCACAGAACATCACCGAGAGATCCGCCTCACGGGGCGTCAACACCTCCTC
>JARFQX010000486.1 GCA_029287555.1 Rubripirellula sp.
GAGACGAACACGATGCCACAGTGGGCAGGCTCGTGCTGGTACTACCTCCGTTACATCGATCCCAAGAACGATGCCGCGCTGGTCGATCCGCAAAAGGAGCAAGCGTGGATGCCGGTGGATTTGTACGTCGGCGGGGCCGAGCATGCCGTGCTGCACCTGCTCTATTCACGCTTCTGGCACAAGGTGTTGTACGATCGCGGTCACGTCAGCACGGCTGAGCCGTTTGCAAGGCTGGTCAATCAGGGCATGATCCTCGGCGAGGTTGAATACACGGGCTACGTCGACGAGGGCGGGCAACCCATTTCGGCCACCGAGGTGAAACGGGATGCGGACGGGAATCGCGTTTCCGGCAGCGGCGCGATTGTCAGTACCGTTTCGCTCAATGAGACCGACGTCGAAAAGCGTGGCGAGACGTTTGTGCTCAGCGCGGACCCCAAGATTCGCGTGGAAAGCCGGGCCTTCAAGATGTCCAAGAGTCGGGGCAATGTTGTCAATCCGGACCATGTCGTCCGCGAGTACGGCGCCGATTCGCTGAGGCTCTATGAAATGTTCATGGGGCCACTCGAAGCGACCAAGCCCTGGTCCATGACCGGGGTCGGCGGCGTCCGCAATTTCCTTGACCGCGTGTGGCGAATGATCGTCGATGACAAGGCCGACCAGATGAGACTCTCGCCGGCGCTGGTCGACGCGCCTTGCGATGAAGAGCAGCTTCGGATCCTGCATCAGACGATCAAGAAGGTGACCGAAGACATCGAGTCGATGAGTTTCAATACGGCGATCGCGCGGATGATGGAATTCACCAACTACTTCACCCGTTGTCAATCGCGTCCGATCGGAGCGATGAAGACGTTCCTCGTGTTGCTTTCGCCCTATGCCCCGCACCTCGCCGAGGAGCTTTGGCGAGCACTTGGCGGTCGCGAATCGATCGCCCATCAGAGCTGGCCCCAGTGGGACGAGGACGCGTTGGTCGAATCGAGCATCGAAGTGCCGGTGCAAATCAACGGCAAAGTGAAAAGCAAGGTTTCGGTCCCACCCGATGCGACCAAGGACTCGCTCATCGAAGCAGCCCTAGCCGACGGGCGCATCCAATCGTTGCTCGAGGGCAAAACGGTTGTCAAGCAAATTGTCGTACCCGGTCGACTCGTCAATCTCGTCGCCAAATGAAAGAAAGGGCGAAGAGTGAAGTAAGAAGTGTGAAGTGTGAAGTGTGAAGTGTGAAGTGTGAAGTGTGAAGTTCTTTCCCTTCACTCTTCAATTCTCATATTCGATCACTTGCAGGTCTTCTCGCGACTCGGCGAGTTCGTCGATGACATCGAAACCGATGCTGGTGTTGGCCACGTTGAGCGTTTTGAGATTAGGAAGCTCGCCCAGGCGTCGAAAGCTGTCGTCGCCGAGTTGGGTGCCGGCAACGTTCAGATTCTCGAGGCTCTGAAGTTGCATCAATGATTCGATCGCTTCGTCCGTCACATTGGTTGCTTTGAGATTCAGCTCCCTCAGATTTTTGAGACCGCTCAAGGCTTCGATCACCGAGTCGTCGGCTTTGGTCTCCCACAGACCGAGTACTTGCAATTCGGGCATCTTGGCAAATTGTTGCATCCCTTCGGGAGTGACCAGGCGGCATTCGCTCATTTCCAGGTAGTTCATCTTCGGCAGCTTGGCGAGGACCGCCAGGCCCGCGTCGTCAAGTGAGGAATCCCTGAGTTCCGCACGTTCCATGTTGCTCGCGTTCTCGATGTTTTTCAGCCCCTCGCCTGTCACATCGGTTCCCCGAATACGCAACCGCTTGAGCTTGGGCATGCCGCGGAAAACCGCCATCCCGTCGTCGCTGATCTTCGTGTAATCAAGCTGGATCGACTCGAGAGTCTTGACCGGCTCGAGAGCCAGCAGACCCTTGTCCGAGATCGACGTGCAGTAGTTCAAGTTGAGCGACTTGAGAGGCAAGCTGGCCAACGCTTTGACACCTTCGTCGGTAATATTGGCCTTTTCCAATTGAAGATCGCCAAGTCGCTTGAGCGGGGCCAGACTTGGCAAGCCGGCGTCGGTGACCTTCGTGTTGCGTAGATCCAGTGCCCTCAACTTTTCCAGCTTGGCGAGGTCGGCCATCCCGTTGTCGGAAATACTGGTTCGCCGCAGCGCCAAGACTTCAAGATTCGGTAACTTGCTGATGACCTGGATCGTCGGATCGCCGATTGCGGAGTCGGATAAATCGAGCCGCTTCAGCTTGGTAAGGTTGCTCAGCGCTTCCATCCCTTCATCCGTTAAGCCGGGACCGCCGAAACGTGCGATCGTGACGTTCGGAACACCGGCGAGGTTGGGAAGGGCGTCAACGATCGAGCTGTCGCTGGCAACCACCAACTCCGTCACCGTGCCGCCGTCATTCTTGGTCAGCGAAAACCCGGCATCCTCCAGTGCCGCCACCTTCTCGGGATCATCTGGCGTGGTGGATTGCTCGACCGCCGCAGTCTCGACGGCCGCTGCGGGCTCGACAGGCTTCGCGGGTGTGGTCGGGGCGGACTCCCGTTTGCAGGCTGGGACCAGAGAAACGGCGAGGCAGGCGAATACCAGTAGGCGGAACTTGGGCATGATCAAGATCGGTTCGATAGAATGAGGGATTGGTGGGAGGGCCAGTGCCTCGTCATCCACCCGCGTCCACGACGGCTTTGCGACCACCTCGCAAAGGGAGGCGGTCCTCCTCGGTTGGGGGTGGGATGGTGGCGGCCGAGGGACCCTTCAGGCTAAACATTTGACGCTCGGCTGACAACGAACGACGAGCCCCAAAGTGGACGATTGTTTGTCGCGGAATCCGTTGTTATCGTGTCAGGGCGAACGAAGCGACCTTATCGGCAACATTCTCAAGCTTACCCAATACTCAGGTTCGAGGAACAGATGACGCGAAAGACGACACGACGAACATTCATCAGGCAGTCCGCGGCGGTGACCGCCGGCGTTGGATATTGGGCTAGTTCCAGCCCGGCGGCTAAAGCGCAATCGGCTCTTGAGTCACCCGCCGCGGCGTGCATTGGCGTCGGTGGTAAGGGGAGCAGTGATACCAGCCACATCGGTGAGCACGGTGTAGCGATCGTCGGCCTTTGCGACGTGGACGGCGGGACCTTGAGCAAGAAGGGGCGCGAGTTCCCCGATGCGAAGCAATTCCAGGACTTCCGAGAGATGCTCGATCAGCTCGGAGACAAAGTAGACATCGTCACGGTGAGCACGCCCGACCACACTCACGCGGCCGCAGCGGTCCGCGCGATGCGTCTGAAAAAGCACGTGTATTGTCAAAAGCCGTTGACTTGGTCGATTCGTGAAGCGCGGATGATGCGCGAAGTCGCTGACGAGATGGGCGTGGTGACCCAGATGGGAAACCAGGGCACGTCCGAGGACGGTCTTCGCGAAGCGGTTGAGGTGATTCGCAGTGGCGCGATTGGAGATGTCGAAGCGGTTCACATCTGGTCCAATCGCCCGATCTGGCCCCAAGGTATCGGTCGGCCTGAAGGGGAAGACCCCGTGCCCGAAGACTTGAACTGGGACGCCTGGATCGGTCCGGCTCCGATGCGACCGTTCAAAGAAGGGGTCTACCATTCATTCAAGTGGCGCGGTTGGGTTGATTTCGGCACCGGTGCTCTGGGCGACATGGCTTGCCACACGACCAACATGCCAGTGATGGCGTTGAAGTTGTGGGATCCTGTTGCCGTGACGGCCGTCAAGAACCCCGGCATCTTCGAAGGGGAGACCTATCCGGGTAGTTCGGAGTTGATGTTCGAGTTTCCGGAACGTGAAGGTCTGTCGGCCTGTAAGTTCCACTGGTATGACGGTGGCAACCTTCCCCCCGACGATGTGCTGACGCAGTTGCCCGAATCTTTCCAGGAGCGGATTGCCAAACAACGTGAAGGGGGCCGCAAGACCAGCGGTGCCGTGTTAATCGGCACCAAGGGCATCATCTTCTCGCCCGATGACTATGGGGCGAAATACTACTTGCTTCCCGAAGATAAGTTTGCTGACTACCAACCGCCCGAGCAATCGTTACCTCGCATTCCGTTCAAAGGCGGTGGCGACGAAAGGCAAAAGTGGGAGTTCGTTGCATCGGTCAAGGGCGAGTACGCGCCGGGAACCATGTCGAACTTCGGATACGCGGGTCGGCTGACCGAGACGATCCTGGTTGGCAACTTGGCAATGCGCGCCGGCGAAGGCCAGCGGATCCAGTGGGACGCAAAGACGATGACCAGCCCCAACGTTCCGGACGTCAACCAGTTCACCTTCCGCGAATATCGCGAAGGCTGGGAAATCTAAGTGAGAAGTTGCGAGCAACGAGTAGCGAGTGGCGAGAAAGAAGAAGAACTTCTAGCTGCTCGAGGTTGTTCGAGAATTTGGAGTAGGCCGAATCAAGCGAAGCGCCGATCCGGCGTCGAAAAGCAACTCGACGCCAAGCAAAGACCATTGCCGGATCGGCGTCGCTCCGCTCCTTGATGCCGGCCTACAACT
>JARFQX010000488.1 GCA_029287555.1 Rubripirellula sp.
GTATAAGAGACAGGCCGAAGTCGGGATTCGGCTCGAATCAGTTCGAGTGTCGGGAACTTCATACAACGCTGCACGAAAAATACGCCGTGGTGGATGACCAGTGGCTTCTGCTCGGCTCGCCCAATCTTGATCCTCGTTCGCTGGTCTGCAATACCGAGATCGCCCTGGTGATCCGTGGCCGTGAGATTGCAGAATACTATGCGTCAATCCACGACGGCTTTCGACTCAATCGAAACAGTTGGGTGGTGGCCGAAACAACAACTTGGCGAAGCCCCGCATGGTGGACCCGGCTTCAACTTGCCTGGTATCGACTGACCGGACGCGGGCGATCGCCCTACCGGGATAGTCGCTGCTTTGAGCCCCGCGAGGGGACTCCCGATTCCATCCCCGACCCTGACGCCCCTGACTTTGCCGAGCAATACCGTTGCTGCGGGATCTACCCCGGTGTGGACGATTCAGAAGCGCGAATCGAATTGGTTCTACTGGAAAACCTCTCAACGATCTTTCGGCGACTTCTCTAAATAAGCGTGCGCGATTGTGGAACAGTGCGGAACTCCTCGTGCTCGTGCTCAGCGAAGCGGTGCTCGCAATTGAAAAGGATGGTACGAGCCGCGACTATTGATTCGAGCACGAGCACCGTCGCGAGCGACTGAGCACGAGCACGAATAGCAATTCACAATTGCGCACACTTCTCTAGCGATTGCAAGAAACTGGAGAGATATTCGACATGCGTCTTTGAGATCAGTTGGCAGAGGAAGACCTACTGAAACATCACTCGGATGTCTTCCAGAATCAGGTACAGGCAGGGGACGAGTACCAGGATGATCGCGGTCGCGAAGAGAATGCCAAAACCGAGAGAGATCGCCATGGGGATGATGTACTGCGCCTGCAGCGACGTCTCAAAGATCAGTGGCATGAGCCCACCAAACGTGGTCAGTGTCGTTAACAGAATCGGGCGGAATCGACGCATGCCAGCCTGGGAAATTGCCTCGAATGCGGAGTAATTTTTGCGACGTCGGTTGGCGTAATCGATCATGATCAGGGAATCGTTGATCACGACTCCGGAAAGCGCGATCACGCCCATCAGGCTGACCAGCGACAGGTCATAACCGAGCAGGATGTGCCCCAACACGGCACCGACAATGCCAAAGGGAATGGCGACCAAGACGATCAACGGTTGAATGTAACCACGAAACGCGATGGCCAACAACGAATAGATCACCGCCAGCGCCAGCCCGAAGGTTCCCCAAAGCGAAGCAGTGGCTTGACGCATCTCTGCATCGCTTCCTTCGAAACTCCAAGTGATGCCGGGGTAGTCTTGTCGCAATTGCGGCAGCGCCTCGTTGCGAAGAGCCTGAATCACCTGAGTCACGGCCCGCTTCGGTTCGACGTCCATCGAGACGTTGATGACGCGGCGGCCATCACGGCGATCGATCGATCGAAACGCCGACGTTTGCTCCACATCGGCCACGTCAAGCAGCGGCACCTCCGAACCGGTCGGCGTGCGAATGATCAGGTCTTCCAAACTGTGAATGTCTTCACGCTCGTCTTCGGGCAACTTCACGCGGACCTCGGTCTCGTTGGTGCCGCGCAACAGCCGAAGGGCCAACGAACCGAAGAAGGCGCCGCGCAACTGATCGCCGAGTTCGTCATCGGTCAATCCGAGAGCCCGTCCCTCGGGCCGGAGCCGGAAATCGTACTGCACCTTTCCCCGGTTGTAGCTATCGCTGACATCGACGACGCTGCTATAGCCTTCGCAGATTCCCACCAGGGCTTGAGACGCACTTTCCAGCACGTTGATGTCGCTGTGGCTCAGGTCGATGCTGATGTCGCGGCGATAACCACCGGGACCGCTCTCGGCCTCGAACGTTACCTGGCTGACGCCCGGCAGGTCACCAATCGAATCTCGCCATAGCTCAATCACATCCTTGGCGGTCATGTCTCGCTGGTCCGGCGGCTTCAAAACGATTTCAACGTCGATAAAACTCTCACCGCGTACGTTGGTCTTAATACCTTCGGCGACTTCGTAAAGGTTATGTTCGTCGAACATCCGCAGGCTGGCCTGGGTCACCGCGTCGGCGATTTCAGCCGCCTGGTCTTGGGTGGTGCCCACGGGCATGCGCACCCCGGCTTCAATTTCATCGGCGGAAACCTCGGGCATTAGGATCATGCCCATGTGAGCACTCGAGGCATAACCGGCAACGACCAGAAAAAGGGCGAGCGCCGCGCAGGCGGTGATGTAGCGAAACCGTAAACACGTGTGCAGAATGGGCTGGAAGAACAGCTCGACAAGACGATTGAAGCCGCGGCTGAACGCCTGTTGACCGCGATGAAGCGCCGCACCGAGGCCGCGACGACGTCTGCCGCCGGCACGAGCGTGCGCCAAGTGCGCCGGCAGGATGAACAGCGACTCGATTAACGACAACGACAACACGAGAATCACAACGACCGGCAGCGGCCCCCAGAACTTGCCGGTCTCGCCGGGAATGAACATCAACGGCACAAAGGCGACGATGTTGGTGAGGACGCTGAAGGTAACCGGTCCGGCGACCTCGCGAGTGCCTTCGATTGCCGCCTCTTCGTAATCGTTGGTCTCTTGTCGTTTCTCGTAAACATTCTCACCGACCACCACGGCGTCGTCGACGACGATGCCAAGGACGACCAAGAAGCCGAACAAGGAGATCATATTGATGCTGACATCGGCAATCGGCAGCAGCAGAATGCCGCCGATGAACGAGACTGCCATCCCCATCATCACCCAGAACGCGAGTCGAAACTCAAGGAACAGTGCCAGGATCAACAGCACGATCCCAACCGCCATGACAGCGTTCTCCAGGACCAGATTCAACCGCCGGCGAAACTCTTCGGCATTGTTACGGTCGATCCGCCACGTCACGCCCGGCGGCAGCACGGTTTCGAATTCCCGCATCGTTTGCTCGACCGCCTCGGCAACGTCCGTCGGCGACTGGGTACCGGTGCGATAGATATCCAACTCAACCGAAGGCGTTTGACTGAACTGGGAATGGAATCCGACCTCTTCAAAACCATCACGAATCGTGGCGATGTCACCGAGCGTGACGGCCGGTCCCCCGCGTCCGCTCACAATCTCCGTCGCCGCAAATTCATCGGCCCATTGTTTGCGAGCCTTCACTCGAAGCAGGATCTCGCCCCCGCTGCTTTGCACCGAACCGGCCGCGACGTCCTGGCTTGACGTTCGAATCACCTGGGCGACGTCGGGCAGCGTCAGGCCATATTCTCGCAACCTCTGACGAGGAATCTCGACGTGCGTGACGTAGCGAGGGACCCGTCGCAATTCGACTTGCGTGATCTGCTCATGAGCCTGCAATTGATCGCGAAGCTGTTCGGCGAGCTTGCGGAGCGACCAGATATCGATCGGCCCGTAGATCGACACCTGCAGCGCTTCGCGTTGCTCCGATTGCAGCCGGACCTCGGGCTGTTCGATTTGATCAGGGAATGTACGGATGCGGCTGATCGCCTGGTCAATGTCCTGGAACGCTTTCATGCGCTCCTGGCCAGCGACCAGCTCGATTAGCACTTCGCCACGTCCCTCCCTGGCTTCACTGGTGATTTCGCGGATCCCTTCCAGGCTTCGCACCGCTCCCTCGATCGGTCGCAGAATGCCTTGCTCCACTTCCTCAGGCGCCGCACCCGGATAGTCAACACGGACCTCGACGACATCGAGTTCAAATTGGGGAAAGACCTCTTTCTGGATGGCTACGGCCGACCACAGCCCGCCGCCGAGAAGAATGAACATCAACAGGTTGGCCGCAATGTGATTGCGGGCCATCCAAGCGATCGGCCCCTGGGACACCGGAATCGGCCCCTGGGACAACGCGCGGTCAGAAGACGCTTGGCTCATTCGGCCGACTCTTCACTCGAGGCCTCATTCAATTCGGAACCGTCGCGTCCTTGCGATGCATCATCTACTTTCCGAAGGCCTACTCCCTCGGCCACGGTTGCCAGCGTTGTCACGACCACCTCGTCGCCGTCTTCGAGTCCTTGCCGCACGTAAGCGTGCTCGGCATCCCGGAAGGCAATCTCGGTTTCTCGGATCTCCAGCTTGTTGTCTTTCATCACCCAAACCGTGTCGGAATCGCGAATCAACTCTCGATCGATGCGAACAACTTCGCGGATTGGTTTCCCTTCGATTTCTGTTTGGATCAAGGTGTCCAGAATCAGCGGCGGACCGTCGGAAGCTTGCCCCAAAGGATCGGGCACCGTGACAAGGATACGGGCCAGGCGAGTCTGTTGGTCAAGTGTACCGATCATTCGGGCCACCCGTCCGTGACGTACGGCCCCCGGAGGCCAGGAGTCTGGATTTCGTATCGTTACGCGCGAGCCCTCGTCGTCATTCGTTTCGCCAAAACGCACCCACTGCAAGTTGCGAACGGGGACGGCGGCTGAGATCCAGTATTCCTTGATTCCCACCAATTGAGCCAACTCATCGCCGGGTGAAACTTGGGAACCGACATTGACCGATCGGCTGAGAATTTGAGCGTCGAAGGGGGCGAGAACGGTGGTTCGTTCGAGGTCCAACTTGGCCCGTTCCACGGCGGCCTCGGCCGCGCTGACTTCGGCTCGAATCGACGCGAGTTGAGGCTGACGCAGCACCAGCGCCCGGTTGGTCTCGTCGATTGTTCCCTGCAGCAAAGCGAGTTCTCTTCGGGCCACGTTTTGTCGCCCCTGCTCAATTTGTAAAGAGGCTTGGGCCTGTTCCAGTTCGCTTTGCCGAATTGACACGGCATTTTCAAAGTCCGCCGGGTCGATTCGTAACAGCACCTCTCCCTTGCGAAGCAACGCTCCCGGAACGAACTTCGGTGACAGTTCAATGACCTGCCCGCCGACGCGAGGACTGAGCACGATGTCTTGGGCGGCTTGAACCGTTCCGAGAACGACCAACCGTGGTGCGTACGTCCCTCGCTGGACCGTGATCGTTTCAACCAGGGCGGCGGATTGACGGGTCGCCGTGATCCGTTCTGCCGTCGGCTCGGTCCGGTTGATCCATACGATCGCCGCGCCCGCAGCGGCGAGAATGCCCAAGCAAATGACCAGATTTCCAACGATTCGAAAAGCACGTCGCAGCGGCGACGGCTGGGAGACGCCATTCATTAACATCAATCTCGGAGTGGTCCCTGCAAGGGCGATGGAATCAGATCCGTTTCCAACGCTGGCTCCGGTTCCGGGAGTTCGATTGCCTCGGGGATCATGTCGACTTCGAGTAGACCGTCAGAGTCAAGCGGATC
>JARFQX010000496.1 GCA_029287555.1 Rubripirellula sp.
ATGCAAAAGAGCCAGCGGTGGGATTTGAACCCACAACCCTCGCATTACGAATGCGATGCTCTGCCAATTGAAGCTACGCTGGCGTCTCCATCGAGCCGCGTCCGCGGCGCCGCGAACCAAGGGGATTTAAGCAAAACCGCAGCATCCATCCTCAAGGGGCTCGTGCCCCGCTAACGGCCCAGCCAAAAATACGCAGTCAGATCAGCAGAAAATACGCCAAATTGGCAAATATCGTCAAGAGGCAGCCACGTCCACGTCGCTGCTTCCCGTCGTCTCCTTGGATTGCGATCGCCCGCTCTTTGGCTTCGTTTGGCGGAAAACGGCGCGCTTCAAACTCGGTTGAAAAACTGTTGAACGTTTGCAGCAAGCGGTAATTCCGACGACTCCCCAGGCCTGCCCATGCGAAATCGGGCGTGCGGACCACTTCCCTTGGATCCCCCATTCCGGGTGGTTTCTCCGGCTATTCTTTCGACCGCACCGAAGCCTTGAGGATCACGATCGGCTCGACCGGAACGTCCTGCATTAACGGCCCGCCGCCGGGGTCCGGTTTGGCTGAAGTCTTGACCGACTCAATCCGGTCGACCACATCGAGTCCTTTGACGACACGCCCGAAAACGGTGTAACCCGCATCTCTGGCGCTGCGGTCGAGCGGTCGATTGTTGGCGGTATTGATGAAGAACTGACTGGTGGCACTGTTAGGGTCCATCGTCCGCGCCATTGCGATCGTGTACTCCTTGTTGCTCAGGCCATTTCCCGCTTCGTTCACGACCGGTGGCCGAGTCTTCTTCTTGGACAGGTCCTTCTCGCGTCCACCCCCTTGGACCATGAAGTCTTTGATCACCCGGTGAAAAACCGTGCCTTCGTAGAAACCGCTGCGAACGTACTCCAAGAAGTTGGCCACCGTCTTTGGGGCCTTCTCGGCGTTCAATTCGATCACGATGGTGCCCTCGCTGGTCTCCAGTTCAACCTCGGGAAGCGCCTCTTGCGCCTGGGCCCCGGCAGCCAGGCAAAAACTGACCAGCGAGAAGGTCAGCAGGTAAGCGTTGATGGTTCGGTGCATGGCAACTCCGATTCCTACGAGCAGGTTCCTACGAGCAAGCTGGGTTTAGAAGTTTGAAGTGTAAAGTGCGAAGTGTGAAGGTAGAAGGGTCAATCACCCTCGCCCTTCACACTTCGCGATTCAAGCTTTCCTCTTGTTTCTACTGGTCGTCGCTCTCATCGTCGGGTGCGGCCGACATCGCGGCTTCATCTGCCGCAACCATCGCTTCGTATTCCTCGAGGGCTGACAGATCGGCGTCTTCCATGATGTTCTCGTTTCCGCCGGAGTCGCATCCGCAGACGCCGATGGAGAGAAAGCCGGTCAGGAGGCAGGCAGTAAGTGTTCGCTTCATTTGATTGTTTCCTAATTGGGTGGGGGAAGGTGGGCTCGAGGTCGATCTCCGCCCACGCGGGTTTTGCCTCCCGGCGATCACCAATCATCGAGCGACCGAAGAGGCATAAAGGTTCGAGATTCTCGTGGCGTCTCCGGTCATCATGGGTGGAGCACCGAAGACGCCTGATCACTAACAGGTCGTCGCTGCGACTACTGATTCAGCTCCGTCTCAATCACTTCCTTGTTGGCTCGCGTGCCCAAGGCGCCCCAAAGGCCGTAAGGGCTCGGTGAACCAGGGACATTGGCGGGTGGGTCAGGGCCGACGTTTGCGCCGCGGAGCCAAACCTGCGGCGTTCGTGGGTCACCGGCTTCCACCGAGTCAGTCAGGAATACCACGGCGCCGTCGGCCATCAGGATGTGGACGCCGCCTTGATGACGACTCGACGGGGGACAGATCGTCCGTCCTCCCGCGAACCGCTGGGCACACAATTCCGAGTTTGGCGGCAGAATCGTATGCATCCCACTGTGTTCCATCCGGTGACTCGCCCAGCGATAACCCCGCCCGTTGACCGGACCCCAAACCGGCGTGTCCGGCGCCCAAAATCGGGGTCGTTCGGGGTCAATCAGCCCCTGATCTTCGCAGTACTTGGGATTGTCGCGAATCTGGTTGATCCACTGTGACGTTTCATTATCCGCACGGGTGCGAATGTCTTTGTCGCCGAGGTCCGTCGCGATTTCACCCATCGCGATGGTATTGGAAAGTCCGTCGAGGATATCACGGAATCTGCGGTCCGCATGCGGAGAGAAAACGCCCCGGTTGGCTGCCCGGTCTTGCCTAGCGTGACCCGCGTTCCAAGCCGTTCTCTTCCAAGCAAGCGGCGCGCCTCGTCCACCGTTGCGAAACTGCTTCGCTCCTTGGATGGAGTAGAAGAATGAGTCGCCCAAGCAGGCTGCATAGTTGGTGCGTCCCAGCGACGGAAGACCAATGCCTGGATCGCTCGGGCAACGATAGGTGGGAATCTCCGTCGACCATGGCTTGTATCGAGCCTGGCTCGGCACCGGTCCCATCGGAGGCCACGGCGGAGAATAGACGACGCTCGGGTCGAGCGCGTCTTCCGTATTAGGATTCGAAATCTGTTCCCAAAGCGCTTGTTGCTCGACGAACGGTGCGATTCCGACTAACACGCTGAGTCGCCAGGAGTTCGAGTGGCCGTAGTTCGCCCACCAGTTGTCACTTGCGGCGTTCGAACCACGGGGCACAGCGCTGACCCCGGGACTGTCCGTTCCGGCCCCGTGGACCGGCAGCTGTTTGTAAGTGCTGTGGTAATTGTGGATCGCCAAGCCGATCTGTTTGAAGTTGTTGCTGCAACTCATTCGGCGAGCTGCTTCGCGCGCTGCCTGAACGGCCGGCAATAGCAGGCCCACCAGCACGCCGATGATGGCAATCACCACCAACAGTTCCACAAGCGTGAATGCAGAACGTCGTTTCAACCGAGGTTTCATTGAAACCGCCTCTAAAAAGAACCAGAAATAAAAAACGAACCGGACGCTTTCCGGCGACAATGTCACCATTCTAGAGTACCCAGTGGTACGAATGTAAGGAAGTTTGAATTCCCGTGAGAGGCCCGAGGCACCCATTTGGAGCGACTCATCGTCCTCTCGCGGACGTCTGGGGTCCTCGCACGGACGTTCGGGCCGGGCTCCGACGATTTGACGCTCGGCTGAGCAGGAACGAGAATGCGAGCCACGCTGGGACGGCACTCGTTCCGGATCACTCCCCGTTTTCGGCGAGCAGGATGGCGGCGGCCCCCCTTCGGAAGTGGCCGCTTGCCCCTGCCTCCCGACTCACTGGCCCCGACTCACTGGCCCCGACTCACTGGCCCCCGACTCACTGGCCCCCGACTCACTGGCTCGCCCGGCTCAAACTGGAGATTTTCTGATGACTCGAAGCATCGCGGCCCTCCTTCCCGATCGCTCCTCCCGGCCGCGCAGCGAAGCATCCTCCTTCGCCGGGCCGCCCGGCAAGTGTCTCCGAGTGTTCCTCGTCATGTTTGTCGCGCTGGCTACCTCCCTACCGATGCCAGGCTTGGCTGGTGCCGAGGGCGGCGATCCGCCGAATCTGATCTTTATCCTCGCCGACGATCTTGGTTACGGCGATCTGGGATGTTTCGGCCAAAGCGTGATTCAGACGCCGCGGCTGGATCAAATGGCTGCCGAGGGGATGCGCTTCACCCAGTTTTACGCAGGCAATACCGTTTGCGCACCGAGTCGAAGTGTGTTGATGACGGGCCAGCACATGGGGCATACGCACGTGCGGGGCAACGCGGGTGGTAACGACATGTTGATTCAATCACTGCGCGATGAAGACATCACGGTCGCGGAGGTCTTGAAGTCGGCCGGCTATACCAACGCATTGATCGGTAAATGGGGACTCGGCGAAGCGGACCAGCCGGGGGCACCATGGCGTCAAGGCTTCGATCGTATGTTCGGTTACTTGAATCAGGTTCATGCCCACAATTACTTCCCCGAGTTCCTGTGGAATGACCAGCAGAAGATGCCGCTGCGAAACGTGGTCGAACGCAATGATCGCAGTTACGGCGGATTCACTGGTGGCGCGGCGACTAAACGTGTCGATTACTCCCACGACTTGTTCGTCGATGAAGCGTTGAATTTCGTCAGTGCTCACAGAGATGGGCCGTTCTACCTCTACCTCGCCCTGACAATCCCTCACGCGAATAACGAAGGGGCACGGATGACCGGCGATGGTGCGGAGGTGCCCGACTACGGCATCTACGCGGATCGCGATTGGCCCAAACAGGACAAAGGTCAGGCGGCCATGATTACGCGGATGGATGGTGATGTGGGTCGTTTACTCGACCTGCTCAAGGAGTTGAAGATCGATCGCAATACATTGGTCTTCTTCAGTAGCGACAACGGTCCCCATAACGAAGCCAAGCACAATCTGGAACGTTTTCAACCATCCGGACCTCTCCGTGGAACCAAGCGCGACCTCTACGAAGGCGGCATTCGCGTGCCGACAATTGCCTGGTGGCCTGGCACCGTCAAGGCTGGAACGACCACCGACCATATTGGTTACTTCGGTGATTGGATGGCAACCGTCGCCGAACTGGCCGGCACCACCGCGCCGCAAGGGATCGACAGCATCAGCTTCGCACCGACGCTCAAAGGGATGCCCGAGAAGCAACAGGAACACGAGTACCTGTACTGGGAGTTTTACGAGCGGGGAAGTCGGCAAGCCGTGCGTTTCGGCGA
>JARFQX010000543.1 GCA_029287555.1 Rubripirellula sp.
AATCTCCACCGAAATCAGCCACGTTTCGCACTCTCGGAAAAGTTCAGATTCACCGCGATCGGGGCGTAACAAGTTCGATCAGGATTCGCTTGGTCCTGTAACGGCGAGCGGGCGAATGGCTTGAAACGCTCGCCAATGTGAAACGTCGGCTCGATTTCGCGAGCTCACCCACCAATGACTATTTTGAACGCAGGAAACCTGAACATGCATCGCCGTATCAAGACATTCGTCGCCATCACGACTCTGACTTTGACTGCCACCACTTCGATCACGGCCGACGCGTGCGACCGGGGTGGACGACGCTTCGGACCGATCGGAATCTCGATCAAACAGAGATCTCGATCGGTGTACACCAAACGAACCTTCTCCCAACCGGTTTACGCTCAACCCGCCTACACGACACCCGCGTACCCGTCTTCGCAGGTCGTTTATCGTCAACCCGTGCAATCGCAGCCACCGGCTCAGCCGATCGGTACACCGATCCAAAGCGGCGGCGTCCCGCATTCGCAGCCGATGGCCCAGCAAAGGCTTGGGGCAACCAATCCGCGAGCCGCTGCCAATCTTCCGGCATCGCCAAGACAGCAGTCAGTCGCCCAGACGCCAGCGTCTCAGCAAACGGGAATCCCGAAAACGACGCCGCGACAAACGAGCAACACCCAACCGAACGCCGAAGCGTCCGCGCTGCAACTCTTGGCTTCGATGACCCAGCCCGAAAGCTCCGACACCACTTCGGCATCCGATTCACCCCAAATCCCTCAATTCGCCCCGGCCAAGACGACGGCGTCGTCCGAAGTGAAGCATGTGGGAACGTGGCAGGTCACGTTGCCTGGGAATCAAGCGGTCCAACTCGAACTGAATGCAGACGGGAGCTTTAGCTGGACAGCAAGCAAGGACGGCAAGTCGAGTCGATTCCAAGGCCAGTACAGACTGGAAGACAAGCGGCTGACCTTGGTACGCTCCACCGACCTGCAACAAATGGCTGGGAGCTGGATCAGCCGCGGCGACGGCTTCACCTTCAAGCTCGACGGTGCGGCCAACGGCGGTCTCAACTTCAACCGCGGTTGATCGGTTGACAAGAGGCCCGAGTCAATCGCCCAGCCAAGCGCGAAAGCCAGCCTGTTTCAGGCTGGCTTTGTTGCTGGGTTGGCAGCGGGAAGGTTTGGGAACACTAATCCTCGCTAATCGAACGCTAATGGGGAGACGAGGAAGCACAGAGTTCCGTGACGATTTGCGATGTCGCCACCCTACCCCATCATTCTATCCCCTCTGCATCACCTCATCAGTGTTCGATGAGTGAAGATTAGTGTTCCCCCACCGGCCCAAGTCTTGAACCGCAGGCGATCAGTGACTAAATGTGATCGCGAGCGTCGCGCCGTGGAACATTACCGTTCCGCGATTGTCACTGCCGGTTGCGCTTAGGAAATCAATCTTCGACAATTGATCGGTCGCCACCGAGACGCGATCAAGGATCAATGCGCTGTATCCGCCCTGGAACGAGAAGCAATCGGACAAGGGCAAGTCCAAGCCGACCCCGAACTCCCAAACCACCGCGCTGGTGTCGGGAGACTCGCTGACGATTTGCCCCAAGCCGGTGTCGAGGATCGTGCGCTGCTGGGCGTCGTTTCCGTAGATCCCAACCTTTCCGAACCAGGTGAGGCAACGCCACCCGAACAAGGGCAACTCGGGCGCGTTTTCGATGCCGAGTTGCAAGCCATACAGGTCATTGCGGGTCGTCGTTTGGTAAACAAAGCTGTTCGGATCCGTACTCGTCTGTGCCGAAAGATCTTCGTCGAAGGACACGTACCGAAAGCCAGCAACGTAGTTGAACGGACAATAGGTGACGTAGTGGTAATTCAACTCAAACCCATACAATTGGCTTTCAAGTCGCGCGTCGAATCTTTCGATGTCAGGCACGAAGACGGGCGGATCGGAATTGATGCGCACCTCACTCAAACCCACATCAACGTGCTGGTTCGCGGTGAACTCGCTAAGCCCCAGAAAGCGAACTTCAAATTGGTTGTTGTCCCAGCACACTTGACTGGCCGAGGCGTCGAGCCCTACTTGCCAGTCGAACCGAAAGTCCTCTGCATTGACTTGATCGAGGGGATTGGAGCTACTTTCGATTAAGACGCCAAAGTCGTCGCGTAATCGATCCATGTAGACGACTCCGGCCCGGAGTTGGAGCCTGGGCATCAAACCATCGCAAGCTTCCAAATCGTTAAAGCGGCGTTGCATCAGTTCGTCACGGACCGAGGGACCTGCGTCACAAGCCGTTTCTTGCTCGCCGACCCACACGATCGGCGCCGTCGGTTCAACGGAACGGCAATGCGGGCACACTCCTTCGACGGGTTGCACGATCACTTCGGACAAGATCGCTTCATCGGTCCCAATGATCGTGCCGGAATCAAGAGAGAACTCCACGCCGCCGCTCGACTCGCAATGCGGACATCGGGCCGTCCCGATTGCCGAACTGGCGACCGAGAACAGGAGCGCTGCCGTGGCGGCGATCAACCGCATCGGAGTCGAAGCTCGTCGATTTCCGGGCCGCTTCAACGATCTGATCCTCCCTTTTCCGATGACGACCGTGCTTGGTCAGCGCCCACGAGGGCGTCGCAGCGGATCACCTTCTTCGATCCGGGAAGCTGAACGCACACAAAAGCCGCTGTCGGGGGAATCGGCATTTCGGGGTCGGAAAAACCGGTAATTCCTTCCCAATCGTCAAAAAAGAATCGAATTCCACAGGTTGCCGAGATTCCCAAAGCAGTACCGTCGAGAATCGTCGGCATCCTCCATGGGCGAACCGAAAAATCCTAGAGAGCACCGCATCGACAACGGACAATGAGTCGAATCGAGGATCGGCGGGCGAAGATTTCGACGGTTGTTCACGAAAACCGAGGGAACGCCCCCGCCCGCTGACTTGTCCAAACTCGGGCGGTCGCCCAGACGGCCTGCTTTTCCCCTCCCCACCGATGACCTTTTGATGAGTTCTCCCAGTCGCGCTGCACGACGTCGACGCCGAACGCGACGTGGCTCGCCCCGGCACGGTCGGCGGCTCCGGCACGGGCTCGAGGCCTTGGAATCACGGCGGTTGCTGGCGACGCTGTCGGTGACAACAACTCTTGATGCCCTCGATCTCGATCCTGGAGACGGCGTCTGCGAGATCGTTGGTGGCGGTTGCTCGCTGCGAGCGGCGATCCAGGAGATCAACGCACTCGACACGGCCGGAGCGCCCCACCAGATCAATCTTCCCGCGGGGACGTACGGATTGACCATCGAGGGAAGCGAC
>JARFQX010000555.1 GCA_029287555.1 Rubripirellula sp.
GAAGTCAGACGTTTGCGGGCCGAGTTCGTGCGCTGGTTCGAAGACGTCACACAAGGAATCGATTACGCACCCGTGCCGATTCCCGTCGGCCATCCGGATCAACCCTCGGTCGAGATTTCACCGAGCTGGGCCACTTGGACCGGAGACCATATTCGCTACGTCTTTGACGGCTACGATTGGGACACGATTGAGGGTTGGAAGAGCGCGGGTGAGCGAGCGGCGTGGCAATTGAATGTGCAGCGAGCCGGAAAATATCAGCTTCAACTCACCTACGGGTGTCGCCCTCTCGACGCCGGCGGCCGTGTGCGAGTTCGAATTGGCAAGCAAACGATCGAACACCAAGTCGAGGCAACCGCAACGGGCGACCAGTTCGACACCTTCACGGCAGGCATGATCGAGCTTGAGAAAGGAAACGCCGAATTAGCCGTGGAGGTAGTTTCTGCCCCGGGCAGCGAACTGATGCGGCTCAACAAAATCATTCTGGGCCCCAAATAAGCGTGCGTGATCATGAAAGAGTGTTGACTTGCTCCGACGAAGCCCCCTCCCGTTTCGGGAAGGTCGGACGCGGTAGCGGCGGGGAAGGCAACGCCGTAGCGGACTTCTGATAGGTGCTTGCGGTTCTTTCGCGTAACTTATGCTTCAGTCTCGGCGTTGCGCCTATTCGTGCCGGAGGCAGGGAATCCGAAAGCCTAGTGCTTTGTCAAACCTCGGATTTTGGGTGGCCTGGAAAAGGGGTCAGACACAAAAAGTGCGAAGCACCTGAAGGGCCGTTCCGGCTTTTGGTGTCTGACCCCTTTTCCCGACCCCGGTTCAACCCCATTTTTAAATTCTGACAAAGCACTAGCCGGTCTGGTTCTGCTGATTTTGACCCGGTCGCCCGGGTCCGGTACGCTACTATTCCTTCCTACCCCATCATTCTCTCATTTGGGAACTTCGGGATGAGCTCTTCCATGCCCACACTTCGATCTGTTCTTTCAACCATCTTTTGCTGTCTCTTGATTCCTGCCTTGGCGGGGTGTCAGGACGATACGACTCCGACGCCGGTGAGTCCGGATTCGATCGACCAATTCTTAAAGGACAATCCTGAAGAGGCGTATAGCAGCGATGGCCTCGTCGCGGAGATGACCGAAGACGAGGAATCGACCGGAGGTGAAGAGGAGAATTGACTGGGCCCCGCCATCGTCCGGCGGCACCTGTCGTACCTCTTCGTTCTTTCATTTTTATTTCCAGTTAATAAAGGTTGGGTTATGAACGGTCGGAATAGGCAAGCGTTCACGCTGGTCGAATTGTTGGTGGTGATTGCCATCATCGGAGTGCTCGTCGGGCTGTTGTTGCCGGCGGTTCAGGCTGCCCGCGAAGCAGCTCGGCGAATGAGCTGCAGTAACAACTTCAAACAGATAGGTCTCGGTATTCACAACTACCATTCGAGTTTCAAGCAGCTGCCGATGCAGCGTGGCGGGACAATTCGACCGCCGGGAACCAATAATCCGCAAGCGAGGTTGCCGGTCGCTCCGGGTCAACCGCATGGTGGGAACAACTTTCACAACCTCAGCCCGCTCGTCCCGCTGCTGCCATACGTCGAACAGCAGGCGTTATGGGAACAGATCAGCAACAGATACCAATCGAAACAGAACCCGGGCTTGTTCTTCAACCCAATGGGGCCACAGGTGGCAATGTCCCTGGCCGATCACCAGGCGAATCGATACGACCCCTGGTTGGTCAACATTCCCACGTACCGCTGCCCGAGTGATCCCGGTATTGGGCTGCCCGCACAGGGCCGGACCAACTACGGATTCAACCTCGGGGATTCGATTCAGTTTCAAAACAACGGGCCTCGAAACCAGACCGGAATCGTCGCACGCACGAGGGCCATTCGCTGCAGGTCGACGCTGCGCGGAATGTTTCGTCCTCGCACCGTTACAAAGTTTCGCGATGTCCTGGACGGTCTCTCCAATACGGTCATGGGCGGCGAATTGAATACCGATTTGGGGGACAACCACGTAACGACGCGGGTCATTGAGGAGCGAGGGATTCTGAACAACCCTAGTCTGTGCGACGATCAAGTGGATCCGAACCGACCCCAGTTTTGGATGCCGGGGGCGGATTTTGCATCCAACAGCGTACAGGTGCAGCGCGGATACAAATGGATGAATGGCATGGCCGTGAATACGGGTATCACCACCATCCTGCCACCCAATTCGACGGTCTGTAGCAACGGCAACAACACCTTCACGATCGGTATCTATGGTCCCAGTAGCCGGCACGTCGGCGGTGCCCATATTTTGATGGGCGACGGTTCTGTTGTGTTCCTCACCGATTCAATCGAAGCGGGTGACCCGAGCATCGGGAACGTCAGGTGGAATGGTACCGGACCGCAAGCGCCCGGAAGTGAAAGCCCGTACGGATTGTGGGGAGCACTGGGGACCTGCGCCAGCGGCGAAGTCATCGAAGCGTCGTTCAACGACTAGAAGCGAATGCGAAAGACGAGCCAGGAAGATCAGTCCGAAACGATTTCCTGACAACACCCTGCTTTCTGACAACACCCTGCGCGCGAAGATCTCTGTCATCGATCTTCGCGCTGGCGGGATTCGAAGACCGTCGCTCTACCGAGCCCAACGCCGGGCTGCGCGACGCATTCTTCCAAGGTTAGCCGAGCCGGCGTCAACAGGTCGGGCGATCAAGAAAGCTCACGCAAGGGAGACCCCTGACGGACCGTTCCGGGAAAGGGTTTGTCACTCCCGGGACTCGCAAATAGACTGAGCTTTCGTTCCCACCGATTCAATGTGTGTCCGGCCGAGTCATTCTGTGGGGACGTCTGGCCAGACTTTCTCTCACGCAATTGCCTTCCATGCCTCCAGAATCGGCATCCGATCCGGTCTCGAACCTGCGGTCCGAGGCAAAGGACACGCTGCAATTTGTTGGATTCCAGATCGAAGACCAACTCTACGCGTTCCCGATCGAGCGGATCCAGGAAATTGTGATTTTGGAGCAGATCACCGCGACACCCCAGGTGGGACCGCACGTTGATGGGGTCAGTAACCTAAGGGGCGAGATTATCCCAATCATCAGTCTGCGCAGCTTGCTGGGGATGCCTTCACGGCCGCTCGACTCGGAGACGAGAACGATTGTGGTCAATGTCGGGACGCGAACGATCGGTTGTACCGTCGATGCGGTGACCCAAGTCATCCGCGTTCCCAGAGACCACATCCAGGAAGCTCCCGAAGCACTGACGGGGGGAAGCACGCACGACATCGCTGGTTTTGCCAAGCTAGAAGATCGCGTGTTGATCCTCTTGAACGTCGACCAACTCCTAGGACCTGATCGACTGATCCACGGAAGTCAGGGCGACGACAGCACCGCGCGACTCCTTCCCCCTTGAGTGAAGCATCCCCACGTTCCGAGGTGCATTTCGATGGGGTGCGCTTTCAAATCCCTCCTTAGAATTCGCAACTGAGATTCGTTCCATGGCCAAAGCGGCATCACGACGACGTGCTCCCACAACCACGCAGCAACTCCGCGCGGAAATTGCAAAACTTCAACAGCAGAACGAACGCCTCACTCGCGAGGTCGCCGGACAACTATCGGCAATCGATCGGACACAGGCGACCATCGAGTTCGAACTCGATGGGACCATCATCACGGCGAACGACAATTTCCTGCGCGCGATGGACTACACGCTCGACGAAATCCGCGGGAAGCACCATCGCATACTTGTACCGCCGGAAGATCGCGAATCCGATGCCTATAGACTGTTCTGGTCACGTTTGGCCGCGGGCGAATCTTTCCAGGGCGAATACCGGCGCATTGGAAAAAACGGCAAGGAGGTTTGGATCGAGGGCGCGTACAACCCGATCCTCGGTGACGACGGCAAGCCCTTCAAGGTGGTCAAGTTCGCGACGGATGTGACCGAGAGCAAGACTCGCAACCTCAACTACAAATCCGAGATTGAAGCCATCCGCAAGTCCCAGGCCGTGGTCGAGTTCACCATGGATGGCGTGATCCTTGACGCCAATCAGAATTTTCTCGATGTCATGGGCTACACGCTCGAGGAAGTCAAAGGTCGGCATCACCGCGTATTCCTGGACCCCAAGCAGCAAGAAAGCGATGAGTACCGAGAGTTCTGGGCGAGGCTGAACCGTGGCGAGTACACCCAGGGCGAATTCAGGCGAGTGACGAAAACTGGAGACGACGTCTGGATACAAGGCTCTTACAACCCAATCCTCGATCTCAATGGCAAGCCATACCGCGTGGTGAAATTCGCCGTCGACGTCACGCAACGTGTGAAGCTTGAGCGGCAGGCGGCGGCCCGGCGGGCGATGATGAAGGCGTTGACGCAGGAAGTCATCGAGAGCGCCCACCAGTTTGCCGAAGGAGCCCGTGTCATCGCGGAAAGTAGCGCCATCCTCAGCGACGGTGCACAGAACCAGTCAGCTTCCGTCGAGGAAATGACCGCCTCGGTTGAAGAGATGACAACCGCGATCGAAGTGATTTCCAGCAGTTCGAATCGATCCCGTGAGGAAGCGAACCGAATGGCCACGTTGGCGGGCGAGGCGGGGGCGACCCGCAACGCGGCCGTTGATGCCATGCGGCGGATCGAGAAATCGAGCGAGCAGATCACCGACATCATCCAAGTGATCAGTGACATCGCCAGTCAGACCAACCTGCTGGCACTAAACGCGGCGATTGAGGCGGCACGAGCCGGCGAACACGGTCTTGGTTTCGCAGTCGTAGCGGACGAGGTGCGAAAACTCGCGGAGCGTTCCAGCGAGGCTGCGAAGGAGATCACCCAGCTGATCAAGGAGTCTTCTCGACGAGTCGCCGAAGGCGCCGAACTATCCGATAAAGTTGGGGGCGCCCTGGTTGAGATTGTCGAGGCGATCAAGAAAACGGCCACCGGAATCAACGAAATCGCAGAACAAACCGAATCGCAATCGGCCAGTGCCGAGCAGGTTCGTGCAGCAATTCGTTCCGTTTCAGAAACGACCGAGTCCAATGCCGCCAGCGCCGAGGAGCTTGCGGCAAGCGCCGAGCAGTTGGGGGCCCAGTCCCAGACGTTGCAAGATCTCGTCGGCAAGTTTGAAATGGATTGAGGACCATGTTTTCCGCCTCGCCAACGCCCGACGTGACTCCAAGCGAGTCGCGACGGCACTACCAGGATTTCCGACACTTGGGACTCGAACGCGTCAGCCCTGATCAATTCCAGCGGTTCGAGAGCTTCATCTACGAACATAGTGGAATCCGAATCGACAAGAAGAAGGTCACGCTACTGACCAACCGAGTTCGACGTCGCGTCAAGGCCCTGGGCCTCAGTGACTTCGATGCCTACTACCGTTTCTTGACTTCGCCACAGGGCAACAGCGAGATCAAAGGCTTCCTCGATGCCATTACGACCAACGAAACATTCTTCTTTCGAACGCCCACACAATTCGAGTGGTTTCGAAATCGCTGGCTGGCTGAGGTCGTCGCGGATGCCCGCCGAGGGAAGCGAGAAACATCGTTGCGCATCTGGTCGGCCGGCTGCGCCAGCGGAGCCGAACCGTATTCCATCGCCATTACGCTGGCAGAGAACGCCTACCGCTTGCGCGGCTGGAACGTTGAGGTCATCGGTACTGACATCAGCCACCAAATGCTTGATGAAGCACGAAAGGGTGTCTATCCGCGGCGAGTCATGAACGCGGTCACCGATCCTCAGCGACGCCGCTTCTTCCGTGCCACCGGCGATGGGGACACCTGGCAAGTCCGCGAGTCGATTCGCGATGCGGTCACCTTCGAGCAGCACAACTTGATGCGACCGATGCCGGGCAAAGAGTTCGACTGCATCTTCATTCGCAACGTGATGATCTACTTCGATGACCGATCGAAGCAGACCGCCGTGAGGCACCTGATCCGCGCGCTAAGCCCCGGTGGCTACCTGCTGGTTGGTCCTTCGGAGGGAATTCACGATCAGCTCAAGTCATTGCGACGGGTCTCGACGCTGATTTATCAGAAACTCGGATCGCCATTTCACGACGACGAAGCAAACCGGGAGCAGGCATGAGTGATGCGCCCGAGTTCGACGATGAAATGGCGGAGTTCCTGCAGATCTATTTGGACGAAACCGGAGAGCAGCTTGACGATTTGGTCGATACCATGCTCGCGCTCGAGGCGAACCCGCAGGGACAGGAAGATCTCAACGAAGCCTTTCGACTGATCCATTCCATCAAGGGGTCGGCGGGGATGATGGGGCTCGGGGACGTCACCGCGCTGACCCATCAGCTCGAGTCGCGATTCGAGAAGTATCGTTCGGGCAAAGATCAACTCGACGAAGCAACCATGAATGTCGTGTTGAAGTCGATCGACTACCTCCGCGAATGCAACGAAGCGATTCGCGAGGGAAAACGAACCGCCAGCCCATCCGACCTGCTTGATGAACTCTCTCGCATCGAATCAGAGACGCCCCCGGGGCCCGGCCAGGATGCGGCTCCACCTCCGATCACCGAGACCCCGGAGAGCAAATCGGAGGAGGACGTCGGCAGACGCGGCGAGGTGACGGCCGGTCGCCCCGACGGCGATCGGCCGAACGAGATGCAAGAAACGACGTTGGCCGAACACGTCGCTGAAGTACTCGATCGCGGCGACCGACGCCGCGTCTGGATCCGCGTGCAACTCCGAACCGGGCTGCAGCTGGCGGATCTCAAAGCGCAGCTGATCGTCACACGACTCGGTGCGGTTGGTGAAATCGCATCGATCGAACCCGACCCGGCCAATCTTTCGGAAAGTGAGACCATCGACCGCGTTCTGATTGAGATCGAGACGAACTGCACCGATCAGCAGCTTCGGTCCAGCGCTGACGTCGACGGTGTATACGCAATCGAAGTGTCGGATCAGCCATTGGATCTTCAATCCGCTGCCCAGTCTCCGTCGCCAATCGCGAGCTCCGCAGAATCGCAATCACCAACGACCGACCGTGGCACGCCTGCAGTGTCCGCTGGCGAAGAATCGAGGTCCCAATCGACCGATCGAGCCGAAGCCGCACCAGCGATGCGGAAAGCGGAGGTGGACGCCGGGAAAGTATCCGAGACGATGCGAGTTGACATCGATCGTCTCGACAACCTCATGAATCTGGCGGGAGAACTTGTCATCAACCGCGCCAGGTTTGTCGAGATTTCGTCGCAGATGAGTCCCGCCTTTCGCAAACCGAATGCTTCCAACCGCATCCGTGAGTTTTGCGAAGGATTGCGCATCGCCCTGGGCGAACTCGATTCCGGACAGATGACTCGCGAGGCTCAGACGAAAGTTCTTGAGCAGTTGCGGGCTGATCTGCAGGTCATGGAAGACCACCTCGAAACCTGGGAAGAAAGCCGGCAGCACCTCGAGAAATTGAACGAGGCGATTGATCAACTATCGCTGGTTTCACAGAGCCTGCAGCAGGGAGTCTTCGACACTCGCATGGTGCCGGTAGGACCACTTTTCACCCGCTTCAAACGTGTCGTTCGCGACCTTTCCAAAGAACGAGGCAAACAAGTCGAACTGGAGATTCGTGGTGAAAAGACGGAACTCGACAAACGGATGATTGACGAACTCGGTGATCCACTGATTCATCTCGTTCGCAACTCGATCGATCACGGAATGGAGCCACCGCATGTCCGCACGCAACGGGGAAAGCCCGAGACGGGGACAATCATCCTCGAAGCGACGCACAGCGGTAACAGCGTCCTCGTTCATGTCCGCGACGACGGGGGCGGAATCGACGTGGAAAAGGTCCGTGCAAAGATCGTTGACAAAGGTATGTCGCCTCAGGAGGACGTCCAGCGGTTGTCGGACCAACAGGTGCTCGAGTATATCTGGAAGCCTGGATTCAGCACCGCTGGAAAAGTCACCAACGTTTCCGGTCGCGGCGTTGGGATGGATGTCGTGCAGGACCGCATCCGGCAACTTAACGGCCGCATTGAACTCGAATCCGTTCCGGGGCGTGGAACTCACTTCACGATGCGACTGCCGCTAACGCTCGCGATCATCCGTTGCCTACTGGTTCGGTTGCGTGGGACGGTGTTTTCCATGCCGATCGAGGCCGTGCGGGAAATCGTGTCGGTCCGCCGCGGAGAGATCATCTCCGTCAAAGGGCGACGTGCATTTGATGTGCGAGGTGAAGTCATTCATTTGGTTGAGATTGAGGATTTATTCGACTGGAATCTCGTTACGATAACGACTCCGCGGGAGGACACCGGTAACGCGAATCCTGACGTCGACACCACGGACGTGGTGGTTCTTCAAAGCGGCGGCAAGACCATGGGGTTGTGCGTGGACGCGTTGATCGGTAGCCAAGACATGGTCATCAAATCGTTAGCAGACAACTTCGTCGAGATCAGGGGACTCTCCGGGGCAAGCATTCTGGGCGACGGGGAAGTTTGCTTGATGCTTGACGTGGGCGTGCTGTTTCAGTTTGCAATAGAACGTCCAGGCATCGTCACGATTCCCGGGGAGGCTACGAGTTGAAAGAACCGGCACTCGATCCGATGCAGCTCTCGCGCCTCGAAGTCGCGCTACACCGAGGCTCGGCCAATGCATCGGAGCAATTGGCGAAATGGCTCGACCGGCCGGTCGTCATCGAGCTCGACGCTTTGCGTCTTTCTCCCATCGCCGAGGCAACGGAAATGCTGACCGCGGGCGATGACCCGATCTGTTATTGCTCGATGCAGATGCAAGGGCCGATAGGCGGTCAGATGATTCTCGCGTTTGACGATTCGAGCGGGCGAGAGCTGGCGGACCTGGCGCTTGCGCAGCCAGCTGGAACCACGGCGGATTGGTCCGAACTGGCGATGTCCGCGGTTCTCGAGACGACCAACATCGTGTGCTGTGCCTACCTAAATGCGCTTTCGGATCAATTCCGCCGGCCGAACCAGAACATGTCGCTGGTGCCGTCGCCGCCCGAATTCCATCGCGATTATGCACAAAGCTTGATGCAATTCGCTCTGATGGATCAAGCGCTCGAGTTCGATCTTGTCATCCTTGCGGAGACGACGTTCACGATCGAGGAGAAACCGGTTCGGTGGAACTTGCTATTTGTTCCTGATGCAAGCTCGTTGCTGCGGCTCGGCCAATGGCTTGGAAAGCGGGACACCGGTGTGACAGACGCAAACTCAGACGAGTGCTAGCGACGGATGGGCGTGGAGGAAGACTCTCAGAGAGCGAAACCGCTGATACGGATGGGCGAAATGGCCACCGGAGTGGACGGCGATGTCCTTCGGACGCTGCTCGGTTCGTGCGTGGGTGTGGCCCTCTACGATCGACGAAAGAAGATTGGAGGACTCGCTCACATCGTCTTGCCCAGATCTCGTCGCGCCGATGACCCACCAGGCAAGTGTGCCGATCGGGCCATTCCCGCGTTGATTGCAATGCTGGAAAGAGACGCCGACGGAGCCATTAAACTCTCCGCGAAGTTGGCGGGCGGCGCAAAGATGTTGTCAAGCTCAAAGACCGCCGACATCGGTGAGCAAAACCAACGGGCTTGCGAACAACTGCTGCGCGAGCTCAGGATTCCAATCCTGGCTCAGGACTGCGGCGGCAACCAGGGGCGGCGCATGAGTTTTGACTTGAGCACCGGGAGCGTCACAATCAGCATCGTCGGCCGTGGCGACATCGACCTTTGAAGCACTATGACTGAGTTATCCTTTCATGATTGAGAAACGTGTACTCATCGTCGACGATGCCCTGATCATGCGACGACGCATTGCGGAGATCGCGACACGCTCCGGTTGGCTGGTCGCTGGCGAAGCGGGCGATGGGGAAGAGGCTGTCAAGTTGTATCGGGAAACGAGGCCCGACTTGGTTACGCTTGACATCGTGATGCCAGGCATGGATGGTGTTAAGGCGCTACGTGAGATTCGCTCGCTCGATCCCGAAGCGAGAGTCGTAATGGTCACGGCGGTGAACCATAAGGAGAAGCTTGCCGAGTGAATCGGCTTGGGCGCCAAGGATTTCATCATCAAGCCGTTTGACAAAGACAACCTGACGCAGTTCTTTGAAAAAGCGCTCGCATCGGAGGATAGTCGTTGAGATCTCCAGCGTGACCGATGAACCCATCTCCATCTTGATTGTCGACGACTCGGCTCTCTATCGGCAGTCGATTCAGAATGTCATGCGCGAGATCCCCGGCGTGAGCGTTGTGGGCGTCGCCCGCAATGGTGTTGAGGCCCTTGAGAAGATTCGTCAGCTTGATCCCGATTTGCTGACCCTGGACGTACAGATGCCAGACATGGATGGGATTGAGTTGCTCCGCGCCATCAAGGCAAATGGACTGCGGGCCGCGGCAATCATGGTTAGCAGCTTTACGGCCGAAGGTGCCCAGGTAACGACGGATGCCTTGATGGAGGGGGCTTTCGATTTCATTTTGAAGCCTTCGAGCACCGACTCCAATCAGAACCGTCAGCAGTTGCGAGACGCCTTGCAGCATCGGATCGACGCGTTCCGCACCTCACGAGTGCGAGGCCCGTTGAGGGAAACGCGTGCGTCGGACGCCGATTCAGGTGGTCAAGATTTGTCACCAGGTCGCGTGTTTCCGCCGCGTTCCAGGGGAACGGTTCCAAGTCCAACGTCGCGTTGTCGCCTGGTGATCATCGGCGCTTCGACTGGCGGCCCTGCAGCGCTCAAGCAGGTGCTCCCCAAGTTTCCACCCACCACGCCGGCCCCGATTGCCGTCGTGCAGCACATGCCGGAGCGGTACACCGCGTCGCTGGCGCAACGACTGGACGAGATTTGTCCCTGCCGAGTTGTGGAAGCGTCCGACCGAATGCCGCTGGAGAGCGGAAAGATCGTTGTGGCCAAGGGTGGTCATCATTTGAAACTGACGCAATCGATCAGTGGGCAACTCTTTGCGACACTCGGGGAGGATCCACCGGTGAATGGAGTTCGCCCGGCGGTTGATGTGCTGATCGAATCCGCCGTGGACGCACTCGGTGGAGATTCACTGGCGATCATCCTGACCGGAATGGGGTGTGACGGATTGCGGGCCTGTCACAAGCTCAAGAGTGCGGGCGGTCACGTCTTTGCACAAAGTCGTGATGACTGCGTGGTCTACGGGATGCCTAGAGCCATTGTGAACGATGGGCTTGCGGATCGAACCCTTAGTTTGGCGCAAATGGCACCGGCGACGCTAAGACATCTCAAAAGAAGCCAACGCGGTGGATGAACAAGTCCTGCAGCTCATCGTTCTCCAACCACGCGCCGCCACTGCCGTTTCGTCACAGAATTTCGAAGCGCGTCCGAACGTTGCGAGGCTTGAAATCTCCTTTACCTCGAATCAAGAAATGCGAGCAGTGCTTCCTCGCACGCCCTGGAGTTGTCGCGCCAAACAAAATGCGAGGCGCGCTCGATCACGACCCGCTGGTGAGTCGCCGGTGGTAGCAACGCATCGAGTTCGCGGTCGATGAACTCACCAAACTCCGTCGTCATGGATCCGGAAAGTACCAAGGTGGGCACGTCGAATCCACGAATCCGACTCTTGTTGATCGGCGGAAAGCACCGCTCGGACAACAGCAACGCTTTCAGTTCAGCGATGCGACTGCGGCACCGCATGGCTGAGGTGGGCCACATCCACCTCGATGAATTGCCATCGACGAAAAAGAAGTCGAGCAAGGTTTCCACCGCCCGCTCGTCCTCACCCAACTCAAAAGCCTCGCGCATCGGCTGGAGCATCTCGTCATCGACCCTTGACTTGAGACGCTGGACGGAGAACGCCCGATCGGCGGGGGCTTCATCGAGCCACGGCAAGATCGGCGGCTCGGTGACGGTGAGGCTGCGAACGCGATCCGGATGGTCCAGTGCATACAACAGGGCGGCGTAGGCACCGAAGGAATGACCGACGAGGTGAACGTCATCCAGTTCCATCCCGTCGATGAATCGACGTAGGTCATCAGCATACGTCTGCACCGACGTGGGCAACAAACCGGGGTCGGGGTCTAACGGATGGGAATAGTGACGCCCGTACGAAATCGACCGGTATCCGGTGTCGATGGGCAGATGGAGTCCCCAATCTTGATAGTCGCACGGAGCACCCGCAACAAAGACAACGGGTTCGCCTCGTTGATCTTGCTCGCCGATTTCCAAGGACAAGAGGCTGACCCCCGGGCGGCCCTTAACCTCGACCTCCTTGAACATGAGTTCCACGTCTCCTTGGGCGCAACCTGCCAAAGATGCAAAAACCATCATCAATCCAAGGAATCGGAAACAGGCGGCGCGGGGTGGGTCATACATCAATGCTCGTGACTCCAATTGGATCTCGTCAATCGCTCGCAACTTCCGCCTATCGCCGTAGAGCTGCTGTGACGGGTAGAAGAAGACATAGCGGATTGGTGAGCCTTAGGGACGGTTCCGAAGGCACGAACGGGAGCTTAGAGTGTGTCGAGAGTAATTGTCTAGCCAGCTCGCGCGACTCGATTTCTTGACGGTCATGGATTGATACGCGGACGACGCTGATATTTCAACTTGTAGGCCGGCATCAAGGAGCGCAGCGACGCCGATCCGGCAGTCGTTCTTGCGCGGCGTCGAATCGTCGTTCGAAGCCAGATCAAAACTTCGCGTGATTCGGCCTACTTAGAATTCCCGGAATCGTCACCTTATTTACGTGTTCATCAAGCGCAACTTTCGCTGGATCGCTGGTGGCTTTCTACTGACCTATTTCTCGAGTTTCGGCCAAACTTTCTTTGTCTCGGCGTCGGTCGCCCAATGGCAGGCGATCTTTGACCTCAGCCATGGCGAGTTCGGTCGGCTCTACATGCTGGCCACATTGGCGAGCGCCATCTGTCTACCAGTGGTCGGTCGGCTCGTGGACGTGATGCCCGAACATCGCATGATTCTGGTCGTGATACCGGCTCTGGCATGCGCCACGTTGATGGCTGCCTACGCGCCGTCGATCACGGTGTTGACGATTGCCATCTTTCTGCTTCGTCTACTCGGCCAGGGAATGTTGACCCATATCGCCTTGACCGCGACCGGCCGATGGTTTGACCAGCAACGCGGGCGAGCTGTATCACTGGTTGTGCTCGGACACCAAGGGGGTGAGGCAACGCTGCCGTTGTTGTTTGCAAGCCTCACCAGCAGCTATGACTTTCGGATCGCTTGGGTCGCGGGTGCCGCGGCGCTACTGCTCATTGGCCTGCCGCTATCTTGTTGGGCCTACCTGAGACCACGTACGCCTGAGCATCATGACGAGTCGGAAAAAGCCTACAAATCCCGGACGCGAAACTGGACGCGCGCGGAAGTCTTGCGGGACCCACTCTTCTGGGTGCTGTTGACCGGTGTGCTGGCCCCGCCCTTTATCGGAACGACCATCTTCTACCACCAGAACTACCTGACGGAAATCAATGCCTGGCCTTCCGAGACCTATGCCTTGTCGTTGACGGTAATGGCCATCACGACGGTGGCGTTTGCTCTGCTGTGCGGAATGCTGATCGATCGATTCCGCGCCGTCAAGATTTTGCCCTTCTTTCTATTGCCGCTCGCGGCGACCTGCTTTGTGCTGGCGGGCGGTGGGCCTCCGGCAAAGCTGTTTGTCGTCATGGTGCTGTTGGGAATCAGCTATGGATGTTCGTCCACGCTGCTCGGCGCCATTTGGCCCGAGGTATACGGCGCGGCGCACCTCGGGTCGATCCGCTCGGTCATCGTCTCGGCGATGGTCTTTGCGACCGCGGCCGGACCTGGACTTACCGGTACGCTGATCGATCGGGGCGTATCTCTGCCGACACAACTGCAATGGGCCGGGCTCTACTGCCTGATCTCTTCCGTGATCGTAGCCACAGCTTCTCGGCAGCTGCAGAAGCGGCATCGAACATGCTCCATTCCAAGCTGATGCACCGCTTGGCTTGTGTGTGCCATCTGCACTTTCGGTCCAGGCTCAGCTCCGGTGTCCAGGCTCAGCTCCGGTGCTTGATTGGTGGCCAAGGCGATTCGTCCCGTAATAGAAGGAAGGCGCGAGTCATTAGCCAAAAGCCAGTGGGGCATTCAAGGCGTCGGATCGAGTTCATGCAAGATGGGGTG
>JARFQX010000666.1 GCA_029287555.1 Rubripirellula sp.
AGAAGGGCCGATTTGATGGTTGGCAGCCGGGACCGGCGAAGAATCAAATCACGCAACACGCTGCGAGGATTCAAGTCGGCGGACTGCGCAAATGGTAGAGGAAAGAATCGATTCCGAGTCGGAGACCCGGGCTGTTCTGGCCCGGCTAGGCGAGCACTTCGTCAACGACGCGGCAGGGCTCGACACCGGTGAGCCGTTGATCGAGTCCCTTAAACGGGTAGGTGAAACGGCGGTGATCGATTCCCAGCAAGTGCAGAATCGTTGCGTTCAGGTCGTGGATGTGAACGGGGTCGCGGACGATGTTGTAACTGAACTCGTCGGTTTCCCCGAGCACGACGCCGCCCTGGACACCGCCCCCGGCCATCCAGATAGAGAAGCATTTGGGATGGTGGTCGCGACCGTAATTCGTCTTGGTCAAATTCCCTTGGCAATAGATCGTGCGACCGAACTCACCACCCCAGACCACTAGCGTGTCATCGAGCATGCCACGTTGGCGGAGATCGGTCAGCAGGCCGGCCGATGGCTGGTCCACATCGCGGCATTGGTTGGGTAGATCCTTCGGCAGGGTGCCGTGTTGGTCCCAACCACGATGAAAAATCTGCGAAAAGCGGACGCCCCGTTCGGCCATCCGCCGGGCCATCAGGCAGCAATTAGCGAAGGTGCCCGGATTGGTCACGTCGGGGCCGTACAAGTCGAGGACGTGTTGCGGTTCGTCGGAGATGTCGGCCAATTCCGGAACGCTCGTTTGCATTCGAAATGCCATCTCATATTGGGCGATCCTCGCGTGCGTCTCGGGATCACCGATCCTCTCTGCGGTCGATTCGTTGAGTGAACCGAGCGCGTCGAGCATGCGACGTCGAATATCGGCGTTGATTCCTTCCGGGTTGGAAAGGTAAAGCACCTTGTCACCGCTGCTGCGCAGTGCCACGCCTTGGTACTTGCTCGGTAGGAAACCACTTCCCCAAAGCCGGTTGTAGAGCGCTTGGGCTTGTTTGCGTCCGGTCCAGGAAGCGGTCATGACCATGAACGCGGGTAGGTTCTCGTTCTCGGTGCCCAGCCCGTAGCTGAGCCACGCACCGAGGCTAGCTTTTCCGGGAAGTTGGTCGCCGGTGCAGATGTACGTGATCGCCGGATCGTGATTGATTGCCTCGGTATGCATCGATCGAATCAGGGCAATCTCGTCGACTTTGGCAGCTGTGTGGGGCAGCAGTTCGCTGACCATGGTCCCAGCATCGCCATGGGGCGAAAACTTGTAAATGCTCGGCGCAATCGGAAACCTTGCCTGGCCGCTGGTCATCGTCGTCAAACGCTGGCCTTGGCGGATCGAATCGGGAAGATCTTTGTCGAACCATTCGTCCATCGTGGGCTTGTGGTCCCACATGTCCATCTGGCTCGGCGCGCCGGACATGAACAAATAGATCGCCCGTTTCGCTTGGGGCTGAAAGTGTGGCAAGCCGGGTCGACCACCAATCGAGGCGGCCGTCGCTTGATGCGGCTGACCCGTTTGCAGCGATGCCAATGCCGCCGCGCCCAACCCGGCCGAGGATCGGGAGAAGAAGGCTCGTCGAGTCAGTTCCGCCCGCAGGGGATGTTTTGAAAGCCGGGTCATTTCGAGATCACTTCATCCAGGTTCAAGAGGGTACTGGCAACAATCGTCCAGGCTGCTTCTTCATCATCCGAGGTCCCAACGAGCTTAATCGCCAGGGTTGGGTCCTGGCTGTAGTAGGCGGCGGTATCCTGGAGAAGTGACTGGAGCTGACGAGACTCAACCGCGCTGGGCATTCTGGCTGTCACCGTCTGGAACAACCATTCGATTCGCTCGCCATCATCCTTGAGTCCTTCGACGGCCAAGGCTCGCTTAGCCAAGTGCTGCGCCGCTTCGACATACTGGGTTTCATTCATCATCAGAAGCGCCTGCAACGGCGTGTTGGTGCGTTCTCGCCGTGCCGTGCAGGATTCGCGACTGGGCGCATCGAACGTCGACATTTGCGGCGGAGGGCTGGTCCGCTTCCAGAACGTGTAGACGCTGCGTCGGTAAACCTTGTCGCCCGAGTCGGGTGAGAATCGCACCGTGTTGCTGCCTGAATAGCCCACGGCGAACCACAGCCCATCGGGTTGGGGCGGCTTGACGCTCGGGCCGCCCTGGCGATCGACCAGCAATCCGGAAAGAAACAGCGCCTGGTCACGCAAGACTTCGGCGTCGAGGCGATGTCTCGGCCCGCGAGCGAGCAGCCGATTATCGGGATCGACTCGCCGCATCGTCTCGGTGACGTCCGCACTTCGGCAATAGGCATCCGAGGACACAATGGTGCGAATCAACCGCTTGACGTCCCAGCCATTCTGTTGGAAATCGACTGCCAGGTAGTCCAGCAACTCAGGATGGCTCGGTGGTTCTCCCTGACTGCCGAAATCTTCGCTTGTCTTGACCAGTCCCGTTCCGAACAGGTGCTGCCAGAAACGATTCACCGCAACGCGAGCAGTCAATGGGTGATCGGGCGATGTCAACCACTGTGCCAATCCGAGTCGGTCTTGGGGGGCATCGGCCGGAAAGCTGGGCAGGAACGCGGGGGTCGACCGATCGACCGCTTCGCCAGGCTGGTCGTATTGGCCTCGTTTCAAAATGTGTGCTTCTCGAGGCTCCTCGAGTTCCTTCCAGACCAATGTGGTGGCAACCTTGCCACGCAGGTCTTCCTGAGCTTTCCGAATCCCTTTCTCGTGATCGACCAGAGCGAGCCAATCGGGATGCAGGCAGTAAACCTTGCGATAGTATTTTCGCAGTGCGGCTTCGACTTCTTCACCACGTTGCTCTGGCGCAATCGCTACCAACTTGACCAGCTTGCTGGGAACGTCGATGGCGGGAGAACGAAACGCGTAGGTTAGTTGCGAAGGTCCGTTGTGATTGACGACTTTGATGTACAGGTCGTTGTTGCCCTTCTTCAATTCGAGTTCGAACTCACTCGACAACGGATTCAATTCGCGAGGGCCTCGAATGGTGCCAACCTGTTTGCCGTTGAGATACACGACGAATCCGTCGTCGCTGCCGATCAACAAAGTCGCTTTTTGTGGTGACGGCGCTTCGATTGCCTGGTGCAACACGACGACCGAAGCACGATCCTTGATGCTGGGAAGCGTGTTGACATTGACCTGAGGTAGGTCACCGCGATGTTGCCATCGATATGAACGGTCTTGGTGATTGAATACCTCGTCCGCACGAAATTCGCCCTGTTGGGAGGCGAATTTTCGACCGTAGCCAGGATTGGCGCTCTCGACCGGAAATGGGCCAACGGAGTGCATCTCACCAAGGGTGATCTTTTGATCGGCTGGGGCCTGGGGAATTGAATCGCTCAGCGAGAGCCGCACGCGACGAAACATGTGTCGTGCGTACTTCGACTGGTAGTGCAGCTTGATTCGAAGTTGGACTACATCGCCATCGCCAATCAGAGGCGACAGTACAAACCAGGCTGTGCGTCCGCCCGGCTGCTGATGGCCGGCTGCCGCCCATCCTTCGCTGTCGTTGATCTTGGAGTCGATGGCGTAGCGGACGGCGAAGGGACCGTCGCTCTGCTCAACGTCCGCAAAGGCGTGAACGACCGGAACCTTGATCCAATCCCCACTCGAAAGCGAGTCGGTCGTTTCTACCGTGATCTCCGACAGCACAACATTCCCATTGTCGGACACGCCGACCCTTTGCTCTGCGTCATCGACAACTGCCTCGAGCTTGAGCGTTTGCCATTGGATTCCGCTTGGCAAATCGGCGACAATGGTCACGGTCTCCTTGGCCGGCGCGTCGCCCTCGAGTTGAACGCTGCCGTCATCGCGAATCCGCCACTTGGCCTCCGATTCCGACTGGACTTCGATCGGGCGCAGCGGCGCGGCTTGTGGCGCGGCACCATCGGCCAGCGATCTTTCCCAAGTCCGTTGAGCCCGATCGACCGATTCGATTGGGCCAAGCATCTCCTCTTGCAACTCTTCCAGCGACTGCTCGTATTCGGCAAGCAATTGCTTCTGCTCGTCCGTCGGCACACGAATGACCGGCGCCGGATCCTTCGCGTTGCCGTCCATCGCCCGTCCGTCGAGGCTGTTGAAGAAGGCAGAGAGCGAGTAATAGTCACGCATCGAAATCGGATCAAACTTGTGGTCGTGACACACGGCACATCCGGTTGTCAGCCCAAGAAAGATCGTTCCAAACGCATCGGTGCGATCGATGACGTTGCGGGCGAACACCTCATCGTAAATCGAACCACCTTCGTTGGTCGTTACATTCAAGCGATTGAACCCACTGGCGATCTTTGACGACTCGTCGGCGCCGGCAATCAAGTCGCCCGCTAACTGGTGCGTGAGGAATTTGTCAAAGGGCATGTTGGCATTGAAGGCATCGATCACCCAGTCGCGATAGGGCCACATTTCGCGGTAGTTGTCCAGGTGCAACCCATGCGTATCGGCGTAGCGGACCAGATCGAGCCAATACCGCCCGAAGTGCTGGCCGAAGTGAGGCGACTCAAGCAGTTGGTCGACCAATCGCTCATAGGCGTCGTCGGATGGATCGGAAAGGAACGACTCGATCTGCTCGCGACTTGGCGGAAGCCCGGTTAGGTCCAAACAAACTCGTCGCAGCAGTTCCGATCGATCGGCCCGTGCGTTGGCCCGAAGCCCTGACTCTTCGATCCCGCGATGGATGAAGTCGTCAATCGGCGAAGTTGCCTTTTGATCGACGTCCGCCTGCTTCGTTTGGGGCGTTACAAATGCCCAGTGCTGTTGAACGGCGGCTCCCGAGCGGACCCACCGTCGAAGCACTTCCTTTTGCTCGTCCGATAGCGGCTTTTGAAACTCGGCAGGCGGCATCAGCAAATCAGGATCCTCCGGCTCGAGCCGCGCGATCAGTTCGCTGCTTTCGGTCTTTCCCGCGTCGACCACGGTCCCGAGGCCATCGGAGGTGTCAAGCCTGAGGTCGGCTTGACGCTCGTTGGCATCGGGACCGTGGCAGGCGAAGCAATGATCCGAAAGTATCGGGCGAACCTGCCGGTTGAAGTCGGGTGGGTTCGAAGCGGAATCACTGGCGGGCTCAGCTGCTGCAGCCGTGATCAGGGCTGCCGTGGAGACAAATACCGCGAGACACGGTCGAATCGGCATGGATGCTCGATTGGTTGGGAGGGAGAAAGGGCGGGGGAAAGTGAGGCAATGCGTATCACAAACACCTCATCTTACATCCCAGTTTACCGTGCGAAGTAGATTCCTCAAAACAGCTGCCGTCACGGGGGGCCAGGAAGGGGCCTTCTCGACGAGAACGTCATCCATCCCTCGACTGGTTGCCCCAGCCGCCGCCGCCCGGCGTCCGCACGATCAAGCGATCGCCCGTTTGAACCTCCATCGTTCCCGTCGGCGGCAATTCCCGGCGAACACCTTGGTGAACGAGCAGGTTCTCTCCGCAGCGCCCCGGGTTACCGCCCGAGGCGCCGTACGGTGGCTTCGTGCGCCGCGAAGTGATCAGGGAGACGACCAGCGGCTTGAGAAATTCAAACTCGCGCACGATCCCGTTGCCCCCGCGAAGCTGGCCCTCGCCGCCGCTGTCGCGGCGGACCTCGAAGCGATGCAATCGCAGGGGAAGCCGCGTTTCGAGTACCTCCGGATCGGTGATACGGGTGTTGGTCATGTGAGTGTGCACCGCATCGGCGCCCGCTTGCCCGGACGTCGCACCGCTGCCTCCGCCAATCGTTTCGTAGTAGCCGAACGTGTCGTCGCCGATCAACACATTGTTCATGGTTCCTTGTGATGCGGCGGCCACATTCAACGCCCCCAGTAGCACGTCGACGATTCTTTGGCTCGTTTCAACGTTGCCAGCAACCACGGCCGCACATTGTCTTGGATCCTCGTTTGCCGGAGGATCGAGCAGACCGGGCGGTATCGAAATCGTGACGTTTCGAAGGACTCCATCGCAAAGCGGAAGATTCGATCCGCAGACGCAACGGAGCACGTAGAGCACCGCTGCGGTCACAATGGCGGGCGTCGCATTGAACCCGTACGGATGGACGGGCCCGGTGTCAAACGCCACGTGCAATTGATCAGCGTTGCGCTTAATCTCAACTGCGATTTTGGTTCCGTCATCAAGGCAATCGGTGAAACGCATCGGCGCGGCGCCAAGTGTTTCGATCCAACGTTGCATGGCGTCACCGGAGACTTCCAGGAGACGTTGCATCATCACGTCGATCAGGGTCGTCGAGTAGGCATCGGCAAGTTCACCAAGGGCGCGAGCGCCGTGCGCGCCCGATGCCTGTTGGGCGGCGATGTCGGCAAGGTTTTCCTCAACGCAACGCGACGGATACTCGGCACCGGTGAGCCGTTCCCGTAATTCATCGCGGTAAGAGACGCCCGCTCGATGGAGAGCGAAGTCTCGAATCAGCACGCCTTCCTCGGCAAGCGATCGGGCTTGCGGCGGCATCGATCCCGGCGTGATGCCGCCAATCTCCGCGTGATGAGCGCGGGAGGCGACAAAGAAGTCGGGTCTGCCCCGCCTCGCGTCGCCGCAGAAGACTGGCGTCACCGACGTGACATCGGGAAGGTGCGATCCGCCGCTGAAGGGATCGTTGCTGAGGTAACAGTCCCCGGGGAACATCTCCGGAAAGACGCTGATGATGCGGCGCACTGTATGTCCCATCGCACCGAGATGGACGGGAACGTGCGGCGCATTGGCAATCAATGATCCGTCCGCGCGAAAGACCGCGCAACTGTAGTCCCTCCGCTCCTTGACGTTCACACTGATCGATGTCCTGCGCAGCACCTCACCCATCGCATCCGCGATCCCTTGCAAACGGCGAGCAATCACTTCAAGCAGAACCGGATCGTGCTCCGCATCGACCTCCTCGGCGACATCGATCACGCTTTGGCGCTGACGATCATCATCCATGGGGCACGGCAGCATGGAAATGATGCCTTCCTCGATCACCGTTGCCCGCCAACCAGGCTCGATCACCAGCGTTGAGTGTTCTCCGACGATCATTGCCGGCGCATCGATCCGCTGACCACGACGGAGTGAAGATCGATCAATCAGTGCCGCTTCGATCCATTGCGAGTCGTGCCAGATCCGCGTGGTTTCGGCTTTGGACAAGGCAGCGTCCGGATCGTCGGTCGCGATCCAGTCGTCCACCGCATGAATCGGACTCGGGGCGTCGATTGCGCTGAGTTTCGCTTCGCACCGGAGGACAACCAGTTGCACGCCGCGCTGCGGTTGACAGTAGCCAAAGGTGTGTTCGTGCAAGCGGTGGAATCGGTCGGCCAAGTTCGCTTTTGGGTCCAAAGCGACCGTCAGCGGTGATTCGGTTCCCAGGTATCTCAGATCACATTCGATTCGATGGTCGATCCGTCGGTTTCCCGCCTGTTCGTCGCGCAGCAGCCGAGCGGCTTCCTCTTTCAACTCGTCAACCACCGCCTCAATCGACTGGTCCGAAAATTCCGCGAGCGGTTGATAGATGCCCCGGCTGACGACGCGTCCGACGTCGGCCAGTCCCATTCCCAGGGCGCTCAACATTCCCGCATCGGGATGGTCCAGGATTCTGGGGATGCCCAGCGTGTTGGCAATTCGGCAGAGGTGTTGGCCGGCGGCGCCGCCGAATCCGGCCAGGGCCATGGTGCGAACGTCGGTTCCCTGTGCCGTGCTGACCGTTCGCACCGCTTCGGCCATGTGCGTCACCGCGATGTTCAGAAAGCCCTCGGCGAGGGCTTCCGATGAATCAATCGCGTCGGACCGATCCAAGCGGCTTCGTAATTCGCGCAGGCGAAGAGCGGCTGCCTCGCTGTCGAGCGGAAATGGAAACCGGCCGGCGGGGATGCGGCCAAGCAGCAAGTTCACATCGGTTATCGTCAACGGGCCACCGCGTCCGTAGCAGGCCGGCCCTGGCTCGGCTCCAGCGCTGCGCGGTCCGACCAGCAACCGTCCATCCTCGCTTATTTCGCAGATCGACCCGCCGCCGGCCGCAACCGTTTCGATGTCCATCATGGGGGTCATCACTCGGATCCCGGCCACGCGAGACTCGTAACGACGACCCACCTGACCCTCGAAACGACTCACGTCGGTACTGGTGCCTCCCATGTCGAGTCCCACCACCGAGGGAACCTTCGCGACTCTCGCGACGTGGCCGAGCGCTACGACGCCTCCGGCCGGTCCCGACAAAATGCTGTCGCGACCACGAAACGCGGCCGGTGCAACCAAGTTCCCGCCGCTGGTCATCAAACGCAGGTTGCAAGCCGGTTCTCCGCCAAACTGTTCCCAGACTTCCCGAACGTAGCCCGCCAAGATCGGATTGAGATAGGCGTCAAGTGTCGTCGTCTCGGCGCGGGATACCAATTTGATCAGGGGAGCCACTTCGCTTGAGGCGGAGATTTCCGGGAAGCCCAACTCCTGTGCGGCCGCTTGGGCCTGACGCTCATGCTGATCATTCACGTGGCTGTGCAGCAAGCAGATCGCCAGGGATTGAATGCCTCGAGCTCTGGCTTGCTGCAGATCCGCTCGCAGTTGGTCCAGGTCGATGGGAAGGAGAACGTTTCCCCGAGCGTCGATTCGTTCCCGAACTTCGATCACGTCTTGGGTCAGTGGCGGATGCTTTTTAATTTCCAACGCGAACAGATCAGGGCGATCCTGTTCACCGATTCGCAACACGTCGCCGAATCCCTTGGTAACCAGTAGCGCCGTGGGAGCTCCCTGGCGTGTCAGCAGCGCGTTGGTGCCCCGCGTCGTACCAAGGCGGACGTCCAGGGGTGGCAACGACTGACCAAGCGGCCGGTGAAGTAGAAGACGTGTAGCCAGAACGGGAGCCTCGATCCCGGCGACCAACTCGATCACCTCCGCTCGTTGCCGCGGCGCCGCCCGATTGGCGGCTTCGGTCGGGTCCCGCTGAAACCGATTTAGAACGTCTTCCGCCAAGCCGAGCCGATCGCCCCGTTGCGAGGTGATCGCACCGAGTCGGACACGGCGACCACCGGATTGCAGAAGCCATGCCATCGCCCCGACCCAGAAACCGTCCGTCTCGCTTCCCGGAAACGGATCGAGCCGAAGGGTCCTAGAGTCTACCAATTCGTTCACGCTCGCGCGAACGATGCCGCTGCTGAGCACCTTGATCTCACCCCGTGACTTGGCGTCACGAACGAAGCAGTCGGTGAAGGTTCCGCCGACATCGGCCCAGACGCTGAGAGTCATGAGTTGAACCGTGTCATTAGTCAAACAGTGTCAAGAGTTGAACCGTGTCATTAATTAAGCGTGTCACGAGTTAAACAGGGCGAGGCTTTCTTGGGTTGCCGAAGGGTCAATCAGGGCGACCACGATGTCACCCGCTTTAAGACGGTCCTCCGCCCGGGGCACGCGCACGAATCCGTCCCGCTCGATCGCCGTGATCAGACAGCGGCCCGCGAGCGGCAACTCGGCCAGGCTCGCGCCGGTAACCTGCGTGCCCTCGGAAACTTCCAATTCGTAAATCCCAATGGCACCATTGGGCAGGCGACTCTGGCTGATGATCGCACCTTCATTCAAGAAGCCGAGGATTTGTCGCGCCGCGACATCCCGTTCGCTCACCGCGCGATCGATTCCGAGTTTGCCGACAACGTTCGCGTAGTCGGGCCGGCCTACGACGCACATCACTCGGTGCGCGCCGAGTTCCCTCGCCTCGACGCCCGCCATGATGTTGCTTTCGTCATTGCCCGTGCAGGCAACGAAGTAGTCGACGGTGCCGGCACCTTCATCTTCGAGGATGCTGCGTCGATTGGCGTTGGCGTGAATCACCGTGACGTTGGGAAGCAATTTCGCCAGCCGCTCGCAGCGATCCGGGTCGTTCTCGAGCATGACGATACGGTAATCGCGGCGTGAGAGCGCGAATGCCAGGTGATAGCCGGTTTCGCCTCCGCCGGCGATCATGACGCGATCTTGCGTGCGTCGTTCGATGCCTCCGATGAACATCTCGCGACTCTTGGCGACCGCTTCGGGGCTACCAATCAAACTGACACGGTCCCCGCCGTGCAATTCATCTTCGCCGCTGGCAATCCACATCCGGTCGCCCCGGGAGATTGAGCCGATTCTCACCGTCGCGGGAATCGTTAAATCACGCAGCTTGTGTCCGGCTGATGGTGATTTCGGGTGGACCTCCAGTTCATAAACCTCCAACTGGCCCCGGGCAAAGTGTTCCAACGGGATCGCATCGGGATTTCGGATCGCACGGGCCAATTCAAAAGCTGACAACTGCTCGAGGCTCAGCAGGCTGTCGATGTTGAAGTGACGTTGGTAATCGAAGGTGCTCAAATCTTGGAATGCCGGGGCATAGATTCGGGCAATGCTGCGGCGGGCTCCGAGCGCCTTGGCCATGCTGGCCGCCACGATGTTGACCTCGTCATCCCCGGTAACGGCCAGGCACATGTCGGCGGTAAGCACATCGGCTTGAAATAAGACGGTACTTCGGGACGCACTGCCAACGATTGCCCGGACGTCCAACTCGCTGTTGATGCGTTGGACGTTCTCGGGATCGATGTCGACCACCGTGACACTGTGGCCCCTGCGGCACAGCATGTCGGCAACCCAGCGACCAACGGTTCCGGCGCCGAGGGTAAGGACTCGCATGAATGACTTCAGGGGGAAGCTGGGAAAGGTTGGCGGCCGCATGACCCGCCCGCCACCGCGACACAATCTGAGGCCGAGATCGCAACTTGCCAATTGGCGTCAGGAAACTCGGACAGCGCTAAGTCATCCAATCCAGAAAACAGAGCACAACAAAGATGACCCCCATGAAGCCGGTAATCCAGCGCCCAGTGAGCCAGGCGTGCCGGAGAATCAAATGGGTGTCCTCGTGGCGTGTTGCCCCGAAAACCAACGAGATCGCGATGATCAGCGGAACGTAATACAGCAAATAGGTCGGCGAAATCGACAACATGATGGTGGTTGGCCGCGAAGGGGCAAGCGTCAGTTCAAAGCGGGGCGGAGCTGGCTCAGGTCGGGTTACAGGTCTTGGGGGAGGGTCGACAAGAGGTGTGGGGTCCCTTGATCCCGGTCGGAATCAATCGGATGGGCCACGGTTTTCCTTTTCGGCCGCCTCTTCTCGTTCGTCCTCCCGCTTTCGGCCGCTGATGGGCACCGCCAGGGGACCCCCGTAGGCGTCGTAAATGACCAGGATGTTCAGCAGCCCGGCAATCACGGTGTACCACGTCCCCATCTCGTAGCCGGCACCCCGACGGGCATACCATGCCGCGACCTCGTCCGCTTCGCTTTCCATCACCGGACGAAACGGGGGAGCCATGAATCCACCCCAATACGGTTCATAGTCACGATCGGTTTCGCCCGTGAACGGATCGGTGTGCCGCTTCATTTCGTAGCCCTGGAGCAAGGCCGGAAGGGCCGCGGCGCCCACGCCCGCCTGGAGAAAATAGTGCCACCGTTTGTCTCCCGGTTGCCACGAGGCGTACACCACGTGGCCCCCGCCGAGCGCGAAACCGAGAATCCAAGTCGAGAGAATGCAAACAAAGAACAGCCGCCCCTTGGTGCGACGTCCCTGGTATAGATGTCCGGCTCCGGGGATCAGCCACGCCAACAATGCAGCTAGGTGACGATTTCGAAGGTCGACCAGTTGGCCGTCGACCGCAATCGTGTTGTTTTCTTCCGGTGCCATGGCGGCCGATTCATGAGGGATACTCGTTCAGGATTTGATCCGTCAACGATCCGAATCGTCAACAATCCTATTCGACCTCATTGTGAAACAAAGAGATTCCCTGCGATAGGTGAATCCGCCCTCGGAATCTTCTCAGACGCAGCCAGGAAACGCCGCCTCCAAAAGGGCCCCGAATCCGAACGAGCTGCCGGCTCCGAACGAGCTGGGAAAAGCCACCGAGCAGAGTGCACCTCGCGGTTTGTAGTCCGAAGCGGAAGACGGCGGGATTTCAACGAGTAGGACGGATCAAGGAGCGCAGCGACGCCGATCCGGCATCGGTTCTCGCTCGGCATCGCATCGGAGTTCAATGCCGGATCGGCGCTTCGCTTGATTCGGCCTACTTCGAATGACCGGACAACCTCCTTGCGAGGAGCGGGGCGTTCCATGGGCTTGACGGGATTCTCCGTACCGCCGTCCGACACAACCATGTGCGAGTCGCAAACCGCGAGGTGCACTCCACCGAGGACGAATTGGCCGAATTCTCTTGACGCATGACCGACCGTTTGGATACATCCCCATGCCGACGTCTTACTTTCCGACCCTCCCTCCCTCCTTCCAATTCTCCAGGCCCGAGCATGGATCGCTTCGCCAGCTTCACTTTGATCGCCCTGCTCTGCTGCAGCGGTTGCGGACCGAGCAGCCAACCGACTGCCGAGCAGCCAGTCAATCGCCCCGAATCGACTGCCGCCAGTCTCCCCGCCTCTTCAGCGACCGATGTGGTTAGCCAGTTCTTGGACGAAATTCGCCGTGGTGGCCAAGACTCCCAGGCGCATCGCTTGCTCACCAAACGGGCACAGCAGGAACTCAAGCGGATCGGCCGTACCATTCAGCCCATCGGTTCACCCGACGCTCGCTTCGAGGTCACGCGCGCCGAAGTGGTACCCGACGAGGAGAACTCAGTGCTCGTTCATAGCATTTGGAGCGAGCCCAAAGCCGATGGAAACAGCGATGATTTCCAAGTGGTTTGGGCGGTCGAGCAGGAATCTGGCAAGTGGCGGATCTCGGGACTCGTAATGCAGGCGAGCCAAAACGATTTGCCGATGGTCATTGATTTCGAGAACGGTGAACTCATGGCGAGGCTGCTGGCAAATCCTGATCCGTCGGCCGGGACCGAAGGCCAAGGGAAACCCGCGGCGACGCGGAAAGTCAACGCGAGCGGTCAAAACCAGATTGCACCCAAGCCCGATGGAACACCCGCCCAGGCTGCTGCTGCCACCCCGAATCTGTCGCGATAGAATCTCAGCTCCGACCCTTGCTTGATTGGGTCCCACGTGATTATACAGCCCCCTTATTGAGGGGTTGCCAGGCTTGGTTGCAAATAAAAATGCGAGAAAAGGCGGGTCGGCCTTCGGCCCGCCTTTTTCTGTTGGTCCGTTGGCTTTAGGCTCGCAACGCGATGATTTGGTGCCTCAGACGGCCCAAAAAGTGGGATTTTAACGATCAGGCCGATTGACACCCAGTTCGCGGGGGTTACTTTTATCGGCGAAATTACGCGAGCGGAAAATATTGCGCATTTAGCCCAGTTTATTGTCCGCGAGTCGTAGGTGTCGGATGGAGGCACGGTGCGTTACCGGCCGCCCGACAGT
>JARFQX010000690.1 GCA_029287555.1 Rubripirellula sp.
GGTGACGACAGACCACAATGCGACAGTCAATAGAGCGACGGAAGCAACAAGGTTCATCATGGCAACAACATCTAAGACGATTTACTTGAACGAATGACCAGCCCAGCGATCGCACCATTGTAAAACGAGATATGAGATCAGGACGCGGCCCAGACCTTTCGCAACCTCGTCACTCGACATTCAAACCGCTTGCTCAATGGCGTCCAATGATTGGCGTCGTCCCAACATATTCGCAACCTTTCGCTTCGTCCCCCGCATCATTCGACTCGAGCTGCGTCGCCATCTGCAGCCGATCGATCGCTTCGTCCAGACATCCCTCCGCCCAGAATTCTTCCGATCCCAGCCACTACCGGTTTGCCTGTGCACGGATTAGACCGACAGCCTCTCGGTAAAGAAGACGTGTGGCCAGCCATTGGTGCCAACCTTCTCCTAAGTCTCCTTCGGATTGCAAGTTGTCGAATGGGGACGCAAGCAATGCTTCCACCTCTTCGAGCGTCTCGATGGCTTTGTCATGCTCACCGATCCGGTGATAGGCCATTGCCAGCGCTGGCATTCCACGCCCTTTGCCGCGATCCGACATGCCGTCGAATCCCTGCGGGATCCACTCGATCGCTTCGTTGAATCTTCCGGCCCGATACAGATAGATTCCTTTGCCCATCACGCGGTGGGGCCGCAATCCTGAACCAACCTGCAGTGATCGATTGACCAGGTCCTCCACGGCGTTCCAATCGTTCAAGCTGTCGGGCGACCAGTAACACCCAAACAAGGCCTTGCCCAAGTCCCTTGGATTCGATTCCTCTGGTTCCGATTCTCGAAACCTAGCGATCATTTTCCGGCAATGCTCCCGATATCGCTCCTGCTGGCCAGTTTCCAACAGCAAAGCAGCGAGTTCGTACTGGGGCGAAATCATCTTGGGGGCAAGTTCAACCACCTTGGAAAGATCATCGGCGGCAAGCTGCCACTGTCCGGTCCGCGCCAGCAACCCACCCCGTTGGATCAGCAGTTTGGCGTCATCGGGTCGGGCGGCGAGTACCCAGTCGAGGATGCGAATCCCCATCGCTACATCACCTTGAGCCGTGTAGGATTTCACAAGTTGGGTGAATTCTTCCGACATGCGCTCGAACGAACCGTCGCCTTGGGTCGCCAGTTTCAGTCCGGCATCGATGTCCGCCGCGGATTGATCGATCCATCCGATTTCGGCATAGGCCACGGCTCTGCCGAGGAATTCGGCGGGATGCTTCAATGGGACAAACCTTGGTTCATGATCCTCGAGGTAGCCGTGGAGCGAAATCTCCCCGAGAAACAGGTCGTCGCTGGATCCCCCTCGGTTGTGCAGGGAAATCGCCAAGACGTGCTCGCCGGGCTGCAGGCTGCCGGGTAAACCGATTTCGCGAAGTTGGCCTCTGCTGCTGCTCCCGTCGGCTGTCGTTTGAAATCTTTCTTCCTTCGTTGCGCTGACATTGCTGCGACCGACTTCCACGCCGTCGAGATAGATGATGACGCCGTCGTCGCGGCGCAGCCTAATCGCGAGCCGATCGTAGTTTTCATCGACCGTGAATCGGTGGCGAAAGTAGGCGGTGGTCTGAAGATCCAGGGGAGAAGCTCCGATATCGACTGCCGCGGGATCGCCGAAGCCGAATCCACCTATGGAACTGGGCTGGTCGTTATCGACCTGCCAGACAGAATCGTCAAAGTCGATCGCAAAAAAGGTTCGGTGAAAGTCCTCGTCGCTGGTGGCTGGATCGCTGCCATCGTTCGGGTGAAGCCATCGCCACGGCGAGGTCGGATGCACGATGGTTTGTCTGCCAACATGAGCGTAGATTTGACCGACGGCGAATCTGAGATTCCAATCTTCCGGTTGGTCGGCCACCAAGCGGCGAGAGTCTTCCTGCACTTCATCCCAGCGTCCGAGCTGTGCCAGTAATTCGGCTCGCTGCCGCACCAACGGCACGTTATCAGGTATCTTGTCGATCACCGCGTTCAAGTCATCGATCGCGCGGTCGATGAAACCGGCGTAGATCGCGGCTCGGCTGCGTCGGACCCGTAATGGAATGTCGCCTGGATTGCTCGCCAGCGCGCGATCCCACTGCCCCAACGCCGCCTCCCAATCTCGAGACCGTTCAAAAGCGTTGGCCAGGTCCAATGGACTGACCGTTAGTCGGAGATCCAAGTGGTAGGGCCCCCAGTCATTCGTCACCTTGGCCACGACGGTATTCCATCCGCGTTGCAACTTGACCAGTGCCGCCGATCCGGCAATCGACTCACCGCCGCCTGGCAAATCCTCGTCCACCGGCAGGCTATCGAGCCAAATACGATGCGAGTCGTCGGACCCAAGCAGAACCCCGACCGTCTGTTCGCGTGGCGAATAGTACCTGGTCACCGCGTAACAGACGATCTCATTGGCGGGGTTGAAATGGGCACGTAAGTTCAAGCGATGGTTGTCATCAAGGAGCGCCGGATACCAATTCGGCATCGCATCAATGCACTCGCCGGCCCCGCGATCGGACCGTGCACTGAACGAATCTGCTACGGCATCGAAGTTAGGGATGTTTGGGTCTCCTGGATCAAAGGGTCCCAGGACCCACCACGCGGTGCCGAACCATGGTTGCGAATCTTGCTCACCGACCAGGATGGAACCGGCTGCTGAAAAATCGTCTTCAGCCAGTTTCCAACGACTCGCCCGGGAATGGATATGCCCCCGCAAGATGAAATCGTCTGCAGTGGCAGTCCCATCGGCGACCCGTTGATCGAGCTGGTCTAGGAGTATCTCTGACTGCTCACGCCGGTATCCGTGATAGGCATCAAAAAATCGAATCTTACCGGCTCCATCACCAACGGCGATCCGCATGCCGTCCGGACTCCATGCGGCGGCATTGGCTTCATCGGGGACCTGGAGTTCCAACAACTCCCGTCCACTCTGCGGTTCCCAAACACGGACGCTGCCATCCAGGCTTGAAGAAACCAGCCGCGAACTGTCCGGGTTCCAATGCGTGCCGGTGATCGTTTCGGTATGGTTGCGCATCGTTGCGACCTGCTGACCGGTGGTCACGTCCCAGAGTTGCAGCGTGACCGCTCCCATCGAGTACAAGACGGTTCCCGCGGACACGATCCACTTCCCGTTGGGACTCCAGGAGAGCGAGTTGGTTTGTTGCGGTTCGCCAAACAGTTCAGCCACTTGTTGTCCCGAGTCGGCCTGCCAGATTCGGACCGTCGGCGGAGGCTTTTCCGACTGACGCGCCCTTACTTGCCCAGCGGAGGCAAGTTGCGTTCCGTCGGGGCTCCAGACCACGCGATTGACATTGTCGCTGTGCCCCGTCAAGGTCGTTTTGATGGGTCTATCCAGATCCTGGAGATCCCAAATCACAACGCTACGACCAATGGCCGCTGCCAGGCGGAGATCATGGGGATTCCAGTCGAGATCTCCAATGGCCCCTCCGGGATCAGAGAGGACGGTGAGCAATGTCCCCGTGTTCGTCTCCCAACTGCAAATGTGGATCGCATTTTCGTTGGCCAAGGCGATCCATTTTCCATCTCCACTCCAATCAAGGGCTACCACACGCCCGGAATGTTCAGGCAACTTGCCAAGCTTTTTGCGTGATGCGATATCCCAGATCGCGACCGTCGGATCGAGGTTGCCTACCGACGCGATTCGCGTGCCATCCGGACTCCACGCAATGGATTCCACCGCATCGCCGTGAGCATCCAACACGTCCTCGCCCGAATCCCGTTGTTTCACGTTCCATAGAATCAACCGCGAGTCAGTGCTTACGGTGGCGACCGCATCGCCTTCAGGTTTCCAGGCAATTCCGATTACCCTTGAGAGGTGGCCCGTCAACGTACGCTGTGTTTCCCCGGTGGATGCGTCAAAGATGCGAGCGGTAAAGTCTTCGGAGGCGGTTGCGATCGACGTTCCGTCGGGACTCCATCTCACCCGGAACAATCTCTCCGTATGCCCCTCGAGGGGCTCGCCGACCAGTTGGCCGGACTCGGCCTCCCAGATCATCGCGGTGCCGTTGTCATCGCAGGAGACGACCTTGGTTCCGTCCGGGCTCCAATCGAAATCCCAGATGTCACTCGTATGGCCATCGAAGGTCGCCACTTCTTCTCCGCTGTCGACGTTCCAGACCGTCGCGCCGCGGGAACCATGGGAGGAGACGATTTGTTTGCCGTCGGGACTCCATGCGCAGGCTTGGATGAATTCACTCCGCCAGGCGACTTGCTCGCCCGTGGCAGCATCCCAAATTCGTGCCCCGTCGTCGCTCGCGGTGACCAAGCGGTCGCCATCGGGACTCCAACGGACGGACACTCCCTCGCTGTGGCCACGCAAGGTATGCAATTCGATC
>JARFQX010000725.1 GCA_029287555.1 Rubripirellula sp.
GGGCTGCTAAGGAAGGCCTTGATCTCGGTAATGTCGACGCAGTAGCTGACCAGATTCATCTGGGGTGAGAACGACTGGGCGATCGCCACCAGTTTTCCATCCCCGTTCACCACCGGACCGCCACTGTCGCCTGGCTTGATCGGACTCTGGGTTTCCACCACCTTGAACTCATGTTCACCATGATTTGACTTAAACTTCTTGTCGTAGACCAACCGGACGGTGCCCGAGGTGTATGCCCAGAGGACATTGCTGCCACCCGGATTGCCGATCATGTCCACGTCCGAACCGGGTGTGATGCTCGTTTCGGCCAACTCAATCGCCCTGGCCCGTTCAGGGACTTTCGGGAGTTCGATCAACGCCAAATCTCGCTTGCGGTCGACGGCAACCACCTTTCCGGGCTGGGCCAGCTTCAAGACATTCTCCAGGTAATGCTTCCGCTTGACTTTTGGCTGGCCATTTTCAAGCTCGGGAAAAAAGACCACCGCCGAACGGCTGTCACCCACCACGTGAGCATTGGTCAAAACCAATCGCTTCTCCGCATCGACGTAGACGCCGGTGCCGGTCGAAGTCTCTTCCTCGGCGCTGCTGGTAATGATCCACGCGGTGGATTCGAGGGTATTGGCGTAGTTCGTTTCGTCAGCCAGTGCCGCCGAGGGAATCAGCGACAGTGCGAGAAAGCCCAGCAGGGCTCGGGACACGATACTTGGATTGGAACGGATCATGAGATCACCTCGTTTTCAGGCTCAAGACGGACAAGAACCGTCAGGGATTGGATGTTGGCTCTGATTTGCCAAGCGGAAGAAAATGCGGGCTGTTACCCGAGAAAAGTGGGCGATGCGGATTGCGGCCGTTCGAACTTCGGCGAAGGACAGGTCGCAGTTCACCGCTTCTTGAAATTCAGCGTGAGGCTCGCTTTGCCACTTGAGTCCTTGATCGCCAGGGCGAAGGCGCGGTCACTTTGCCACTTCAGCGAGCAGCGGAGCTTGATGCCGTCATCGCCTTGGAGCACCAGCTCGCCTTGACTGCGGATCGCTTTTCCTACCGATTTGGTGGACTTCCCCGCCTTGAGGTGGACGAGCGTGAAGCGGTTGCCCTGATCAAACCGGACCGCAAAAGCTTCGCTGGAATTGAGACTCGCGGACCAGTTTCCTATCAACGAGAAGCCGGGGCGGGACGTCGGTTGCGATTTCGAACCGGGAGTCGGTGGTTTCTTGGTTGACGGCTGCGACCCGGACGACCGGGCCTTCTTGCCTAGCTTCGACCACAAATCGGCATACCGATCGGCGAACTGCCCGAATCGACCCAAGTCCCGTCGGATGCCGGTGGCGGTCACGTTTCGGTTGCTCAGCGAAGCCCGTAGGTGAACCCGCTTTCCGGCGACATCGTAGGCAAAGAACGCGGATTTCGCCGGATCACCCGCCGACATCAGTTTCATCAACGAATTCCCGTCGATCGCTGAGGGTTCGTCGATCTCCGCCAAGGACAGGTCGCAGAGGATTCGCTCGCTCGCAAGATCAACTCGAAGCGATAGCGGAAAGACCCACCCAGAGCTGGGTAATTCGAGCTCCACTCGATCGCCGACTTTCTGACAGGTGAGGTCGGCGGCTTTCAGAATTCGCATCAGGGAAGAAACGCCGGTCACGCGGCTGATCGCGGCGTTTTCCGCGGGGCGGGCCACCGGCGGGGCCGTTTCGGACGCCGGGGATTTCTCGAAGACCGATTCCATGGCGACTTGCGAGAACAAATCGTCAGCACCACGCAGCGGGGCGGTATGAAAAAGGGTCGTACTGAATAACGCGGCTGAAAGAAAGGCGTAACGCATAGCTCCACTCATCAATCTCGGTTGGGAAGAGAAATCTTTTCGGACACTCTTCCCAGCGAAATCGCAGGAGAATTGTTACGTGCAAGAAGACCGGCTCGGGGCCCAAGGAAGCCCGAAGAACAAATGCATAAACGCATCAATCGCAGGTGATCGGCCGGCGTGAGGACGACGGCTTACTTCATCGATCGTTTGATCAGGCTGACCAGACCCCAGCCAGTTACCATCCCCAGCAGGTACGAGCCGAGGATCACGATCACCTTGGACATGCTGATCGACCAAGTGAGGAAGGAAACGTCGATCGCTTCGAGATTCTGAACGGAAAAGATGACCACAGCGATCAGCGCGATTGCCGCCAGGGTAGTGGTGACGTAGTGCATGAATTCTCCGAGCGTATGGGGATCAAGGAAATCGAATCTTAGCATTCCCGCCGAACGTGCACAGCATGCTTGATTCGCAATCGCCGCGGATGTTCTGCCGCGGTCCAACACGATTGTATTCGGATCCAACGAATCGTCACGGCATCGTTGTGCCACTGGGAATTCAAACTCGGCAGCATTCTTTCGTAACACTCTCATAGCGTTCCCGCTTGGCCTCTCAGTCAGGAAACAAACGGGGACCTCGAGAGCTGGCAGACTCGCGATTCCCGGAACCTTAATCTGCCAAGTTTGGAGAACAGTACGATGTTGAAACGATTCCTTTTCGCAGTTGCCCCCATGATGTTGGTCGCGAGCTCGGTGATGGCAGACGACGGCCTGCTGTCGGCCGTTGCCAAGATGGATTTGAGCAAGTCCGATCAAGCAGCAACGGATGTCGCCGACGGCGATGAACTGGGTAAGGCGGATGTCGATGCCCTGCTTGGTGAGGGTGAGGAGCCCAGCGGTGACGAAGCGATTGCCGCGTGCTTCCGACGGATCGGGTACGGGTATCGCGGTTTCCGTTCTTATTGCGGATACCGATCGTGGTACAGCCCCTGTTACACCACGTACTACAGCTATCCGGCCGTCCGCTACTACCGTCCCGTTTCTTACTGCTACTACACCCCGGTGTATCGCAGCTACTGGGGTTGCTGGTAATCGACACGGCAACGTCTTGATTTCGACTCGCGCGTCCCCGCCTGCCCGCGAGGACGTTCGAGACAACTCAAAGAGCCCGGCGACCCAGGATTCAGGTGGTTGTCGGGCTTTTCTTTTTCTCCGGCTCGTTTCGATCGTCGGCTTGCGGCGTCGGCTTGTCGCGCCCGCATGCAAATCGTCGTGCAAATCGTCGTGCAAATCGTCGTAGGACACGGCGTGGGATTCAGCAACGAGCCATGCACTTCCTTTCCAACCATCAAGGGTAATCCCATGTTTCAATTAACATCCCGCAGGCTCTTGCTTGCGTTTGGCTTCATGTGCGTCGCGGCGGTCCAGACGCAAGCGCAAGGAGTCCGCACAACACAGTTGCTGTCCGATGGAAGCTCCTGTTTGCACGTAATCCGTTCGATTCAAACGTACGGTGTCAACAACAGTTTCGACATCGCCGGGACGCAACTGACCGCGCACCACGGGCCATTTGGATCCTACGCTGTTGCTAGCGCTGAGATGGGCGATTTGGAGTTTCTTCAAATCTCTCGGCATCAGGTGGATGATCCGGCTTGTGGTCCGAAGTTCAGCATCACCGTCCGCAACAACAGTTGCCGAGATGTTTGCAACTTTCACGTGACCGTCGTGGCGACACTCGGCCGGATCTTCCCCGGATCCCCTCACGCGACGGTTTGCGTTGACAAGATCGCTGCCGGCTCGGCGGCGGAGGTTTGCGTTCAGCTTCCGGTTGAGGCGCTCGCGATGGGCAATCGCAACGGTGGCGTGATCGGGTTTCAAAGGCTGGTCGTTGCGATCGATGCGTTCGACGAGTTGGCTGAAACCAACGAAGCGAACAACTTGAAAGCTTTCGCATGCGGCGAAATCCCAATCGTGTCTAACGCGGTCGTCGAGGAGACAACCACCACGGGAGTTTCTCAATCGACCACGGTGCAGACCGACGAAGCGGCCAGTGCCGCGCCGCTTCGCGCGACCACAAATCAGCCTGCGACATCCCAACCGGGGTCGGTACAGCCGAACGCCGGTGACGGGGATGCAGCGGGCACCGATTCGCTGCGAAGCGCCATCCGAATGCTCGACACGCCGCAGGAGGAGACGAGCACCGCGGTGACGACCCCGTAAGCCGGGGACCAGTCGCTCACCGATTGGCCCCCGAAGCGACAAGGCGGATCCAAGACCGAGTGCTTGGGCTGGACTGCCATCACAAAACGCTTGCGCGGAATGAGCTTCCGTGCGAGCGTTTTCTGCTATTGACCGGGAATCACCGACGTTTCGTTTGACAGGACCTCAGCAAATCGATCCCACGTTCGGACAATGAGTCGATAGGCGAAAAACGAGGCGAATAGGCCCAACACGCCAGCAGCGATCGCAGTCAGCATGAACTCGCGCGAACTGCTTTCGCTGGAGATCAGCAGCGCCGCGGCGAGCAGCGGAATCAAGATCGCAACGAGCAGGTAAGCTTCGCATCGGCGGGTCATTTGAATGCGATGCCTTTCAAATTGATTGTCTTGCATCGTTCCCCGCACGAGCATCGGGTAGTAGACGAACGTGGCCAGGAGCCCGATGCCGAACATCGGGTAGACCATCGCGACCCCGCCACAGATCAACATGGACACGAAGAAGTGAATCGCCTGGGTGGTCGTAAACTCGGCATGCATCCACGCCAGGATGAGCGTGTAGGCGATTCCCGCACCAATCCAACAGCTGCCTCCGATTAAGGCTGCCCGATGCCCTAAGCCCAGCGTGTCATTGAGTTGTTCGTTGGTAATCCGCTCTCCCGCTCGGGTGGACTTGATCGCGCCGACCAACCCCTTGGTGTAGATCACCATCAAGATCACGCCAAGAGGATAGACGATCGCATTGACCCATCCCGCCAGGTTTTTCAAGCTTTCGCGAATGGCATCGGTGAATTGAATCTCGGTCGTGTTGTATTCGTAGTTCAGCAGGCCCGCGGCGATGTTGGGGACCAGGATGACAGCCCCGGCAATCAACCAGGGCGAGCGTTTGGCGATCCAGCCTCGCTTGGTCTCCACGCCCGGGTCGAGCAGGGCCGCGGCTTCCGGATGGAGGGCGAGTTTCAATCGACCTGCCATGGCCGCCGCCTGACTTGGTCGCGCGTCAACGTCGTATTGCAGGGCGGAGCGAAGCGTACTCTCCAGGACCCGCTCGGATGCGGTTCCTCGACGGGATGGTTCTTCCAGCGGTTCACGGCGATTTGCCAGCTGTTGAGCGATGGCGTCACTCCAAGAATTGACTTCCGAGTCAGTCGCAAACGGGCGATGTCCCTGCCATAGTTCCCACAGCAAAATCGCGAGCGAGTAGAGATCCGCGTGCCGCCCAACCTGAGTTGTTGGCTCGATCGACCCGGGATTGATTGCCCGAAGATGTTCCGGAGCCATGTAGCCGATCGACCCTCCAAAGGTGGCCGCCGCGCCGGCCCGCCCCGCCGCTCCCGCGAAGCTGACATTAAAGTCCGCTAACTTGGGAATCCCCTCGGCCGTTAACAAAACGTTTGCCGGTTTCACATCCCGATGCAACATGCCCAACTCATGCGCTTCCTGCAGCGCGTGGGCAATTTGCACCCCGATCCATGCGACAACCATTGGCCACGGAACCGTTTCAATCCAGCGACGGACTGACGAGCGATCGGGAACCACCTGTGCCGCTCGAAGCAGGCTGCGATCGACGGTTTCGAGCAACAACGCACCGGTGAGCTGCTCGTGCGGTGTCGCTCGCACCGTGGCAACCACTTCGGCTAGCGTTCCACCAGGATGATACTGCATGTAAAGAAGATGCACGGGCGGATCATCGACGCTGCGTTGATCGAACACGCGAACAATGTTCGGATGGTCAAACTGAGCCAGTGCTTGGGGCTCGTCACCGGTACCCATCGATACCTTCAAGGCGACTAACCGATGCATCGAGTTTTGCCGGGCCAGGAATACCTGGGCAAATGCGCCTTCCCCAAGCTTTTGAACAATCGTAAAGTCGTCGACCGCGCTTCCAAGCTTCAATTCAGGCGGTTTGCGAATCTTGCCAACCGCCGCGGTCGCCTCGGCTCCGCGAAGCAGATGGGCGATCGTTGAATCAAAGCCGGGAAACCGATCACGATATTCCTGGCGCGTTGGCTCTTCTCCCAGCTCCCTGCGAAGCTGGATCTCTTCCATCACCAGGTCGACCGGCACGTCGTCATCGGAAAGGAGGTCGGGAAACGGCGCGAGGTAGTCTTCCAGAGGAGGTACACGTCCGGCTTCGGCGTGCAAGGCCATATCGAGCTTGATCAATTCCAGCAGGATGAAGCGACGCGGACCGGGCCCCGCCTCGGGCAGCAAACCGCCCAATTCGATTGGTTTCGCCACCGGGCCGTTCTCCGCCAGCTCTTCTAAGCAGGCTTCCAGCATCGCGTCCAAAGCCTCACCCGGGAATGTCTCCGTTTCGCTAAGGGAATCGTGGCGATCGGAAGCCGACATGGCGGGGGAAGGCAGAGGGGCAGTGAGTGAGTAGCGAGTGGCGAGTGGCGAGTAGCGAGTAGCGAGTAGCGAGTAGCGAGTAGCGAGTGAGTAAGACCGGCCTCTTGTCTTCTTACCTACTGCCTTCCTGCCTTCCTGACCCACTGCCTTCTCCTACTCCCTCGACGGCCTGACGTCGTCGAGGAGCTTTTCGAGTTGTCGCATGCTTCTTGAGAGCAGAACTCGCGTGGCGACGTCGGTCTTGCCAATTCGTTCCGCGATTTCTTTGGTCGGCAAGCCCTCGGCGTAGCGGAGGCGGATGGCGGTGCGTTGTTCGTCACTGAGGCCCTCGATCGCCTGCTGCACTCGAATCATGCGGATATCGCGGCTCATCGCCGCACTGGCCGACGTCATGCTGATCGCGAGCATCTGTTCCAAGCCCATGGCCGAG
>JARFQX010000773.1 GCA_029287555.1 Rubripirellula sp.
CCGGCGGGCAAAACTGCTGGCCGATCGCTCGAAGGTTCCCGATCGCGATTTTCAAGGCATCCAGATCGAGCGGATCCTGCGCCGCGAGATTGAGCGAGGCGCTTCGGAAGGCGGGTATTGAGGAAAGTTGGAAGGGTGAAGAGTGAAGGGTGAAGGCAACCGGGAGTGCATGCGGGCCGTTCAGAACATGGACACTCGCGTCTTTGCGGCGGATCCGGCTTTTTTGGCCGAACCACTGGTCGATCCGCTGGGAAATCCTACAGTTACCCGGTCAACAAGACGGGACCGGTTTGGAACTTGGTGAGACAGTTTTCAGGGGATAGCGAACGTGACAGCAAGGAAAGTGGTCGTGGTCGGCGCCGGACCAGGTGGTCTCGCCGCGGCATTGCAGCTGGCCCACGCAGGATGCGACGTAACCATTTTGGAACGACGTGACCGGGTCGGCGGTCGCACGTCGGCGATCGAGTTGGACGGCTTTCGGTTTGACTGCGGTCCGACCTTCTTTCTCTACCCCCGCGTCCTGACCGAAATCTTTGAGTCAATCGGTCGTGACTTGATGCGGGAGGTGCCGATGGTGCGTCTCGATCCCCAGTACCGTTTGACCTTCGGCGCCGGCGGCGTGCTCGATTGCACGCCCGATCTTGACCGCATGGACCAGCAAATCGCGGAGTTCTCACCGGCGGACGTCGGCGCGCTGCGTCGTTACATGGACGACAATCGAACCAAGCTCGAAAGATTTCGACCGATCCTTGAATCCCCCTTCTGCTCGCCGACGGACTTGATGCGTCCGGCGATGCTTTCCGCCGTTCCGTATTTGCATCCGATGCGTTCGCTGGGGTCTGAACTGCAGCGTTATTTTTCCGATCCACGTTTGGTGATCGCGTTTGCCTTTCAAAGTAAGTATTTGGGGATGTCTCCCTTTCAGTGCCCCAGTCTGTTCAGCATCCTTTCATTTCTTGAATACGAACATGGCGTGTGGCATCCGATGGGTGGCTGCAGTCGCGTCAGCGAGCGGATGGCAGAGATCGCCGAAGAGATGGGGGTGACGATTCGTCTGGGTGAGTCGGTCCGAGAGATCAAATTGTCGGGACGTCGAGTAACCGCATTACGGACGGACGAGCAAACGTACGAGGCCGATGCTTTCGTCGTAAACGCCGATTTCGCTGACTGGATGAGCAAGACCGTTCCCAATCGACTACGCCGGCGTTGGAGCGACGAAAAGCTGGCGAGCAAAAAGTACTCGTGCAGCACGTTCATGCTCTACCTGGGGATTGAAGGAAGGTACGAAGACCTTCCCCACCATAACATTCACATCAGTAGCGATTACGAGAACAATCTGAGAGAAATTGAGGTTGAGCACGTCCTCAGCGAAGATCCTTCGTTCTACGTCCAGAACCCGGCCGTCACCGATGACTCACTCGCTCCGGAGGGCTGTAGCGGCCTCTACGTGCTGGTCCCCGTGACACATCAACATGCCAATGTCGACTGGTCCGTGGAATCAGATCGATTCCGCGAGGTCACGCTCGACGCGATGGCCGCGATCGGTTTGCATGACCTTCGAGACCGAATTCGTGTTGAACATCGCATCACACCGGCCGATTGGCAAACCGATTATGCGGTCTACCGAGGTGCGACCTTCAACTTGGCACACAATCTTGGACAAATGCTTCACAACCGTCCACGGAACCGATTCGAGGAGTTGGAGGGCGTTTACCTGGTTGGAGGAGGAACGCATCCGGGCAGCGGCTTGCCGGTGATCTATGAATCCAGCCGCATCACCTCGCGACTGCTGCTCCAAGATATGCAATCGGGTCATCGCCGCGCGAAGTATGCAGCGTGCTAACTAGGTAAGAGTGCGCAATTATGAATGGCAAGTCGTGATCGTGCTCGTGCTCAGTCGCTTGCGACGGTGCTCGTGCTCGAACTCGTGGATGCAGTTTTTCGCATCCGTTTCGATTACGAGCACCGCTTCGCTGAGCACGAGCACGATTTTTCGGCACCGTTCCAGAATCGCGCACACTTATTGAGGGTCGCGTCAAAATGATTTGATCTTCGTACTCCTGCTAGTTGTTTGAAGCCGGATCGGCGCGTCGCTTGATTCGGCCTACTTGAAATTCCCGAACGCCCTGGCGACAGCGTCAATCCAATTCGCGGATTTTGATGTCCTTGAACCAGACGACCTGTCCGTGATTCTGGAATCCGATTCGTCCGCTTCGCGGTAAGTCTCTTAAAGCCGTTTGGAACTTGTTCTTCGAGCCATCGGGATTCTGCATCGGCGTGTCCCATCGATCGACGTTGATTTCGTTGACCGTTTTACCGTTGATCTCCAATCGGATCATTGGCCCGCGACAGGTCAGTTCGAGGTCATTCCACTGACCCGCCGGCCTTGCCGGATTTCCGCTCGCCGCCTGGCAGTCGTACAGCGCCCCATTGAGCCTCTTGGCTTCCAATTCGCTACGGCTTCGCCGAATCCCCTCGTCGTCCATCAACTGAATTTCAAACCCTCCCTGCACGGGATTGTTTGGATCGGTGCGAAAGAAGACACCACTGTTGGCCGCTTCGGAAAGCTTGTAAGACAAGGAAAGCTCGAAATCTTC
>JARFQX010000789.1 GCA_029287555.1 Rubripirellula sp.
GAATGTGATCGCGTCACCGCAAGAATCAATCAGTTCCTTGCGTTCGCACGTCAAGCAGAACTTGATATTGCGCCAGTGCCGGTCGAAGAACTCGTCACGGAACTGGAGACGTTGCTGCAGTCCGATTTGAATGAACACGGGCTGACACTCGAAACAGCCCAACTCGCTAATCAAGCTATGATCCTGGCGGATCGGGACCAGCTAAGACAACTTCTCTTCAACCTGCTGCAAAACGCGATTGCATTCGCGCCCCGGGGCAGCGCGATTACAATTTCGTTGTGCCGATCACACCGCGGAAAGTTTCGCCTGGAAGTTTCCGACCAAGGGCCGGGCGCGGCAAAAGAGATTCTGGATTCACTCTTCGAGCCTTACGTGACAAAACGACCCGGAGGAACGGGCTTGGGACTATCAATCGTGCGGCGGATCGCGGTGGCCCATGATTGGGACGTAGGCTATAGGTCAGGTGAACAAGGTGGTTCCGTTTTCTGGATCGACGGTATTCGCAGCGCCTGATGGTAGACTTGACGTGCAAGTGCAATCGTGGCGACGGCGACCACGGCTACAGTGACAATGACGACGGTGACTACGGCGACGGTGACCGCGACGACAGAGACAGGCAAACTTTCTGAAGACTCGAATGAAGAAAGCTTCCGCAACTGAGCGAATCCTGATGATCGTCGATGATGAGCTGTCGCAACGAAAGCTCATTGGCGGTTTTTTCGAGAGCTTTGGTTTCACAATCGTTGAAGCGTCTTCCGCTGAAGAGATGCTCGATGCAATCGAGCGACAACCGCCCGACATGATCCTGCTGGATGTGCGGTTGCCCGGGATGAGCGGTATCGAAGCCTTGCCAAGAATCCGGAAACTGCTGCCATCGACTCCGGTCGTCTTGATCACCGCCTATGCGGATGTTCGCCAGGCGGTTGCTGCCGTCAAGAGCGGTGCGGACGACTACCTTTCCAAGCCGATTGATCTTGAAGAACTGAAAGTCGCTGTCTACGACGCCCTGGCGATTCACCGATCAGGAGAAGACGATAGCAGAAGTGAATTGCCGGAGCTTCCCGCAGAATTCATCGTCGAGAGTCGCGCGATGCGGAAGTTGGTCGAGACGATCGCGGTTGTCGCCCCGTCCGACGCTCCGATCTTGATTCAAGGCCCAAGCGGTTCCGGAAAAGAGTTGATCGCCCAGTTGATACACCAATGGAGTCCTCGTGCCTCGAATCCAATCGTGACCACGAACTGTGCGGGTCTTTCCGCGACACTCATTGAAAGCGAACTATTTGGCCACAAGAAGGGCGCGTTCACCGGAGCGTCCGAAGATCGCATGGGCCTGTTTCGGGCAGCCAGCGGTGGCAGCCTGTTCCTCGACGAGATTGGCGAAATGCCCGTGGAAATGCAACCGAAGCTACTCCGAGCGTTGGAAACGAATCAAGTCACACCCGTTGGTGCGGATCGACCGGTTGCCGTGGATACGCGACTGATCGCCGCGACCAATCGAAACCTGCTGGACGAGGTGAAAGAAGCGAGGTTCCGCGAGGACCTATTTTATCGACTTAATGTTGTTGAGCTCGTCGTTCCCTCCCTATCGGATCGTCGCGAGGACATCATTCCGTTAGCGAGGCACTTCGCATGCCGTTTTGCAAATCAGCAAGTGCGATTGTCACCTCAAGCGACACAAGCAATTCTCACGCATGCGTGGACTGGCAACGTACGCGAGTTACGAAATGCAATCCAGCGAGCGTGTCTTCTATGCCAAGGCGATGTGATACTGCCCGAGCATCTCCCCGCAACCATCATTGCCGACGCCACGGGCGATAAGCTCGATACCAGTCGACTCTCCCAGGTTGAACGGGCAACGATCGTGGCCACACTTGAGGAATGTGATGGTAACCGGACCCAAGCGGCCAAGAAGCTGGGCATCAGTCGACGAGCCTTGATTTACAAACTGCGAGATATTGAAAGCAGCAAGTCGTAGTCGGTTTCAGTTCCTAGCTGAGGCCTTCGTTCAGAAGAACAAATTCAAGCCCATGACCAGGCTGTTCTGAGCCACCGAGCGGTCACTCACGGTGGTGATATTGATCAACGGAGCGAAACCCGTGCTGCGTACGTATTCAATCGAGCCAAACGCATTGCGATGCAAGCGCACGCCGAAGCCGAGAACCAGTTGACGATTGAATTCAAACTCGCTCCCTGACGGCCCTTGAATCCCTTCGCTCCAGCCCACGCTGAATTGACTCGGTTTCCGCGTCGACAACTGATAGGCAATCTCGGCCCGGTAGGCAGACACTTGTTCGTTGGTGACCGGCCAGGGGTCGACGGTCGAAATGTACTCGCCACCCAGGATCCACCGGCCGAGGTCCAGTCGTGCATTGACATCCCAGGCCGTGTTGTAGGACGAACCGAACTGATTCTTGTCGAGATGTTCCGCAGTGAATCCGTCATAGATGGTCCCGTACAGCACGCCACCACCAACACGCAATCGATAATCGGGATGTTCGCCGAATGTGTAGGCAAGGTTCGCGGCAAAGTTATTGAGCTTTCCTCTCGCGACCGAGTCGGCGACCCGTATTCCTCGACCACCGTTGATGGCGGCAACCGACATGTCGAGCGAATTGCCGTGATACCCCACTCCGATCCCCTCGGCTAACGCCGCGAAGTAGTGCCACACAACGGACTGGGTAAACGGATTGAGGGTCTGCAAGTCGCCAAACCCAACGTTCTTCTTGCCAATGTAGGCGTAGAACGGGCAGCGGCTCAGATCACCGAAGACGGCAAAGACCTGGCGAGCCTGCAAACTTCCTTGATCAAAGCTGCCAAATGTGAAGACGTCTGAAAAGAGCAATTCGCCGTAGACGGTCGCCCACGACGTCACCGCGGCCGTCACGTGCATGTTGGCCTGCAACAGGCGCGCGTCCGTCGCTGAGTCACCGGTGAAGTCGGTTGGAAAGCGTCCCAAGTAGGGAAACTTGTTCGTACGGTTCGTGCCTGCGGCGAGAAACGAAAGCCGCGACTGGGCACCAACGGTGACCTGCGTCGCACGCGAAGGGAACCGCGAGCGATTCTCAAGAATCAGCAACTCCTTGTCGGTCTGGCGATTCTGAAAGTCGAGCAACTGGTAGCTGAAGGGCGTATTCAGACGCAACCATCCCGATCGCACCTCCACCGGAGGCGATGGCAGATAGACAATGTCGGTTGGAGGCTGGACCTCCGTTGGGGCCGGAACGAATTCCACAGGCCCTTCGGAGATTTCCTCGACGGCTTCCTCGACGGGAATCTCCGCTTCGATCTCACTCGGAGTGAAATCGGTATCGACCAGTGCATCAGCGTCGTCCGAAAGTCCACGCAGCGGCGCCGCCACGACCGGGGCGTACGCTTGCGGGCCGGGGACCGTGTCCTGCGCGCTGGAAACGGGCGTCATCAAGGCCACACACAGCAGCACTAGAGTGATTTCATGCATCATCGCAACGGGGCAAATCAAGAGAATCACGGCCTGCACAAAGGAGGGAACAAAACCTCGAGTTCCTGGATCCCCTCTTGTTTCTCTATCGACACTTCGGCCGCCGAAAGCATCTAGAGTTTCGACGGCTCTCCATAGGGCCCCAAATTTGCGCAGCTTCCCTTGCTAGCAACCATTTCCCTCAGCGCCGTCGAGCCCGATCAGGCTCGAGTCGGGGATGGCTCAACGAGAAGATCGGCTCCACCGGACAAGCGTTATTCGAGCAGCAATCCCTCGAAACTCGCATTGATAGCATCTTCGCGACCAATCCCTTC
>JARFQX010000790.1 GCA_029287555.1 Rubripirellula sp.
CACGAGCCTTGTCCAGAATTCGCTGAGGGCAATCGACATGCGGAAAAACGATCGCTGGGGTAACGCGAGGAGTTGGGGCATTCCCGATGTTCGATTCTACTTCATGCCTCGTTGTCCGCCGACCGCCTCGAGCTGATCAAGAGGTCACTACCGATCGGCTATCGAGCCTTGACAGCGCAACAGCGGGTTAATCCTCCCGCTTGTGCGTCAATCGATGCTTCGTTGTGGTGAAGCCCGAACAAGCCGACTAAACTCACCAGAGTCGCAAAATCGCTCAATCAGCCTTCTTTTCGGCTCTGGATTTGCACGCATTGTCGGCCCCATTGAAGCGAGCAAAGTTTGAATATTGCCTATCTGACCACCGAAGCTGTCCCCTTTGCCAAAACGGGCGGATTGGCCGATGTCTGCGGAACGCTGCCGTCGCGTGTTTCCGCGCTCGGGCACGACGCGGCAATTATCATGCCGGCGTTTCGCAGCGTGCATCATGGCGGCCTGCCGGTCGAACCGACCGATATCAGTTTTGCCATTCCGATGAGTCCACGCAAACTGATCGGATGCCGACTCCTCAAGAGTGTGATTCCCGGAGGTTCGGTGCCGGTGTGGTTCATTGACCAGCCACAGTACTTCGACCGAGATTATCTCTATGGCACTCCGGCCGGTGACTATTCCGACAATGCCGAGCGATTCGCCTTTTTTTGCCGTGCTGCGATTCAAGCGATCAGTCGCATCGGTGGTTCGCCCGATGTCATACACTGCAATGATTGGCAAACCGGATTAGTGCCCGCCTTGATCCAATCGGATCCCGCCATCGGCGTTCCACTGAAGAACGCGGCAACGGTGATGACAATTCACAACTTGGCGTATCAGGGCCAATTCCCCGCTCAAGCGTTTGAATGGACCGGCCTGGGGTGGGAGCACTTTCGCCACACTTCCTTTGAGTTTTATAGCCAACTGAATTTCCTGAAGACGGGAATCGTGACGGCGGACATGGTCACCACCGTCAGCCCCCGATACTCACAAGAGATCCGCACCTTGCACCATGGTTGCGGATTGGATGGCGTTTTGCAAAGCGTTACCGACCGACTGGTAGGGATCACCAACGGCATCGATCAAACGGTCTGGAATCCGGCAACCGATCCGCGGCTGAGCGCGAACTACGATCTTGCTTCCTGGCGGGAAGGAAAATGGGTCAACAAGCAGTCTCTTCAGCATCAGTTTGGACTTGAGGTGAGCAACGAAGTTCCCTTGATCGGTTTGATCGGCCGATTGGCTGCGCAAAAAGGATGGGATCTAATTTTGCCCGTGTTGCGTTGGCACCTCGAGGAAGATCGTGCCACCCAGTGGATCGTGCTGGGAAGTGGCGAGCCGAGATTCGAAGAGGAGCTTCGCGAGTTGGCCCATCGTTTCCCCAGTCGATTTGCACTCCACCTCGGCTTCAGCGACGAACTTGCCCACCGTATCGAAGCGGGATCGGATATCTTCGTCATGCCCAGCCACTACGAACCTTGCGGACTGAATCAACTCTACAGTCTTCGTTATGGCACGGTCCCGATCGTGACGCCGACCGGGGGACTCGCCGACACGGTGGTTGATTGCACCGAGACGACGCTCGCCGACGGCACGGCAACGGGTTTCTACGTGAAGACGAGCGTGCCCGCCGCCTTGGACGAAGCGATCGGCCGCGCGTTGAACCTCCGCTACCATCATCCATCCAAATGGACGCAGATTGTCGAAACGGGAATATCCCAGGATTGGTCATGGGCCAGGAGCGCCAAGGAGTACGAGTCGCTTTATGTGCGATCGATTGCCCTTAAAACGCGGGCAAAGCAGACTCAAGCGGACTAGCGGAAAAAAGCCGCGAATTCCCAGGTTGAACTGCGATTTTTTTCAGATATCGGTTACGATCTTCGGCGTTTCGAACTTCAATTCTCTAGAGGAGCTGCGGGCGGAGCATCCGGGAGTGATTGGTTATGCTTGAAGCCAGGCCTCACGAGCCGGCGAGCCTCTCCGATGCGTCGTCGGTCAACCGTGACGACGTTGAGTCGAGGCTTGATCCAATCACGGGAAACTGGACGATTTTCGCACCTCATCGAGGCCAGCGACCTGAAGAATTTGTTCCTCCAAAGGATTTTGTTGGCAAGCAGATCCGGTGCCCCTTTTGTCCGGGCAACGAGTCGGAGACACCCCCGCCGGTCTGGGTGGGGCGAGTGGTCGAAGACGATTCTTCCCACGACGTGCTCGATCCCTCTTCGTTCCAGTCGGCAAAGAACGATTGGTCGGTACGTGTGGTACCGAACAAGTTCCCGGCGGTGGGCGACGCTTCGCCTCGGTCGCACCATGCACCCAAGCCGCCGCGCGAAGCCTCGCTATTTACGCGTCGCCCGCTCACCGGTGGGCATGAGGTGATCATTGAGTCGCGGTCGCACGCGACATCGTTGAGTCAGTTGGACGTGGCGGAGATCCAACTCGCCTTTCTCGCCTTTCGTGACCGGATCCGATATTGGCGTGGGGTTCCCGGCATCGCTTACGTGACCGCGTTCAAGAATGCTGGTGCTCGAGCCGGTGCTTCTTTGCGGCACACCCACAGCCAACTGATTGCAACCGATCGCGTTCCCTCGGCGGTCGCCAGCATGATCGACCGCATGATTCGCCATCGCGTCTCGAGCGGCTGCTGCCTGCTATGCGACCTGGTTCGGGCCGAATTGAAGGCGCGTCAACGTGTGGTTTGGCGTGACAAGTCTTTGATCGCCTACTGCCCATTTGCCAGCCACCTTCCGATGCTCGTGCGTGTCACCACTTTGGAACATCAAGCTTGTTACGAAGATTTGGACGACCTAATGATCGAATCGGCCGCTCGGCTGGTCAGACGGGTCGTCGCCTGGCTGGAAAAGATCCGTCCCGGGACGGCTTACAATTTCTGCCTGCACACCAGACCGCCGGGAACGCAAGACCCGCCGGACTCGTTCCATTGGTCGATTGACATCTTTCCCCGGATCACGCAAATCGCCGGATTTGAGTGGGGCAGCCACTGCATGATCAATCCGGTACTTCCAGAAATTGCCGCATCCAAATTCCGTGCCTGCGCCCGCGAAGAGGACCCGCGCCGATTGCGGTAAAGGGTGACTGGCGGCGACACTCGGCCGAGGCGTGAAACACGTTTCCAAGCGGGGCAACTGGCGGGGTTTCTTGCCGGAAGGCGAAGGTCAAATGGGGTGGACTTTAACGGTCATGCCGTCCGATAAAGAGTTGGGCAAGGGGTAACCGATAAGTCAGCAACTTCGGTCCTGCCGGGTGCGCTCTGCGCCGCGCCGACAATTCCCGTGCGAACGTCCCAAAACGACCATTTCCGCCATTCGGAAACTCGGGGTGGAAGCCTACAATCGGCCATCGCCGAGTTTCCTAACCCAACCTCGTGATCGACCATGACGTCACAAGCCTTCCTCTGTCTCGTCCTCCACAACCACCAGCCGATCGGCAACTTCGACTGGGTGTTTGAACAGGCTTTTCAAGACAGCTACCTGCCTTTCCTCGACGTATTCGAGTCATACGATCCGCTGCAAATCTCGCTTCACACCTCCGGTCCATTGATGCTCTGGTTGGCCGAGCGTCACCCGGAGTACGTCGACCGACTGCGAATGCTGGTGGAGCTGGGCCGCATCGAGATCATCGGGGGTCCGCAGTACGAGCCCATTCTGACGATGTTGCCCCGTCGAGACCGGATCGGGCAAATCCAGGCTTACAGCGCGTGGTTGCAGCGTAATCTGGGGGCGGCTCCGAAGGGGATGTGGACACCGGAGCGAGTCTGGGAGTCGGCATTGACGGGCGATGTGGTGGACGCGGGTATCCAATACACCGTGCTGGACGATTTTCACTTTCGTGCCGCCGGCCTCCGCGAGGATCAACTGCACGGCTACTTCTTAACCGAAGACGACGGCCGGGTGCTCCGCGTCTTTCCCGGCTCGGAGCGATTGCGTTACACGATTCCGTTCCGACCAGCCGCCGAAACGATCGAGTATTGTCGCGAAGTCGCCCAGCGTTGGCCGGGAGCACTGCTGACCTTCGGGGACGACGGCGAGAAGTTTGGAACGTGGCCCGACACGAAGGTCCATGTTTACGAACGAGGCTGGCTACGATCGTTCTTCGAGGCTTTGGTGGAGAATTCCGATTGGCTGCACACGGTCACCCTGAGCGAAGCAACGCGTCGAACCGCACCGATCGGAAGAGTCTACTTGCCTGATTGCAGTTATCGCGAAATGACCGAGTGGTCGCTGCCCGTCGAAGCTCAGGAAGTCTTTGACGACGTCGTCCATGAATTTGAAAAATCGCCCCGATGGGCCGACTTGAAGTCCTTTGTTCGCGGTGGTTACTGGCGCAACTTCAAAGCCAAATACGATGAAACCAACGAGATGTACGCGCGGATGATGTCGGTCAGTCGGCGGCTCGCGGAAGCCGAGTCGGACGGTGCGGATCCCGCTGAACTCGCTCCCATTCGTGATCATCTCTACCGAGGTCAATGCAACTGTCCGTACTGGCACGGTGCGTTCGGCGGCGTCTACCTGCCACACCTTCGCAATGCAATCTACTACCACCTGATTGAAGCCGACACGATGCTGGATCAGCTTGCGGGATACGGCGAACATGTCCAGGCAACCGCGGACGATTTCAATTTCGATGGTCTGCAAGAGATCCGCCTTAGCAATGACAAGCTGTGCGCCTGGATTGCCCCGGGATGCGGAGGCCGAATCTACGAGTTAGACATTCGCGAGATCTCACACAATCTGCTGGCAACCTTGCAGCGTCGTCCCGAGAGTTATCATCGCAAGGTTTTGCAGGGCCCTAGCGACAGCGGTGACGACGTTGCCAGTATTCATGATCGCGTTGTGTTCAAACAGGCGGACTTGGATCAACGCCTGCACTACGATCGATTCGCTCGCAAGAGTTTGATGGATCACTTCTTTGACGAGGAAACAACACTCGAAGCGGTTTCCAAAAGCGAGGCGATGGAACGGGGCGATTTCGTTGAACTGCCCTTTGAAACCAAGCTTCGACGTGGGGCGGATCGGGCCCAGGTTCACATGCGGCGCGATGGAAACGCGTGGGGCATCCCGATCACGATCACCAAAGCGATCACGATGGTCGCCGGAAGTGATCGGCTCTCCATCACCTACCTGCTGGAGAACCTGCCGCCCGGACGGCCCCTGCACTTTGCCATTGAAATGAACTTTGCGGGGCTACCAGCTGGAGCAGACGATCGATACTTCAGCGACCACGCGGGAAACCGACTCGGACAGCTGGGACAATCGCTTGACTTGAAAGACACTCAAGGACTGAGCCTTTCCGATCGCTGGCTCGGCATCGACGTCGCGCTCGAGATCGATCGCTCCAGCGGTATTTGGGCGTTTCCGGTCGAAACGGTCAGCCAGAGCGAAGGCGGCTTCGAGTTGGTTCACCAGAGCGTTTGCGTCATGCCTCACTGGATCGTTAACGGCGACGCCGATGGGCGCTGGGTGGTCCAAATGGAATTGGCGGCGGTCTGCGCGGAGACTCTTGAAACCGTCAACCAGGAACAGGCGATTCAACTCTAACGCGCATTCAACACGGAGTTGGGTGTTTCAGGTGACCAGATCTAGATGGACCCCGACACTTCGTGTCGCCTTGACGTGAAATCCAGAGAAAGATGGCGGGTTCTCTTCGAATTGCACATCGGGAAAAACGAACTTGGGTGCGGAGCTCACTGAAGACGCTTGGGAATGGGGAACTCAAGCACAAACTTGGTGCCCCGTCCCACTTCGCTCTGCACGCTAATCCGGCCTCCGTGTGCCTCGATGATCCGTCGCGCCGTCGGCAAACCGAGACCCGAACCTCCCTCCTTGGTGCTGTAGAAGGGCTCAAACATGTGCAGCACCGTGACATCGTCGACGCCGCTGCCGGTGTCAATCAAATCAAGCGCGACACTGTTTCGCGTCGTGTACGTACGAACCATCAACTGCCCGCCGCCCTGCATTGATTCAATCGCATTCTTGACCAGGTTCATCAGGGCCGCCTGCAGCGAGTCGCTGTGCAGCAAGATGGCGGGCAAGTCGGGATCGAGGTACTTTTCAATGTCGATGTCTTCCGCATCAGCTTGCGCCTGATAGGCACGTAACACCGTGTCGATTTGATCGTTGAGGCTACCGGGAACCAGATCGATGTCGCGCAATCGCGTATAACGAAGAAAATCCCGCAGCAACGCCTCCATCCGCTCGCACTGCCCGCGAACAATATCAACGCGCTCGAGCGAGCGACGGCTAATCCGCGAATCCAACTCAGCCAGATCTTCGCTCAACAAATCGATGTTCATGTGAATCACCGACAGCGGATTTTTGATCTCATGAGCGAGCGAGCCAGCTAATTCGGCCAGCTCTTCATACCGAACCCGCATCGGGTCGACATCGGCGTTCTTTTCGACGGGTGGCATTTCGATGACTTCGGGCATTTCGACACGTCTGAGGATGGTGCTTGTGATCGCGTTAGAATTGTAGCGAGATGCCACCGAAGTGAAACGATGAACGAACCGAACCAGACCAACCCCTACGCGCCCACCGAGTGGGGAAGTCGACCGCTGCTCGCCGACCGAGCCCGGTTCAATCAGGTGCCGACGTTGCGGATGCTGTTCGCCACTCTAAGCGGCATCATTCTCTCGGGTGCGGCTTTTGGGATGATTCTGGGTGGGATCATGGCGTTAGCCACAACCTCCGAATTGGCCGAATTCGTCGTTTTGTTGCCCCTTGGACTCGTGGCCGGGGCAATCATGGCGGCCATTTCGGGAGTCCCCACCTTGATTGTGGTGACCTGCCTTTCCTCGCCGCTGGTCCACCTCTCAAAGGGGTGGTATCGCCATCAAGCTTTCCGATTCGCCGCGATCTGCGGATGCCTCAGCGGCATTTTGCCGGTCATTCTGATCGACGCCCGCGATCCTTCCTCGTGGTTAGG
>JARFQX010000801.1 GCA_029287555.1 Rubripirellula sp.
GCTCCGACTCGCGCGGCATTCCTTACGGAACGATATGCCTTCCGAACCTGGAGCGACTGGCGTTCGGAAGATTTCGGCAAGCCGAGCTACCTCGCCAAGCTTGGCTTGACGCTGGCTCATAACGAACGTGGAGAACCGACGTGGCGAATTCACGCTCTCGAAACCGATGAGCGGACAATCGCCGAAGCATTGCGTGATGCCGGCTACTTTACTTCTCTGATCGGCAAATGGCACTTGGGTGAATGGCTGCCCGAGCATCTGCCGATGGGACAGGAATTCGAACATCAGTACGGTGTCGGATTGCTAGACCACCTGAATTGTTCGTTCGCATCGGTGCAAAACTGAACGTTCGGCGCGGGGCGACAAAAGCAGAAGCGGTGTCCTAGCGCGCTTGATCTTTCTCCGGGCTCTCGGTAGCTAACAAATACTCAGCAACCGCCTGGTATGCAGGAAGACTGGTAGGATCGATGACAGCATTTTTCGCGATTGGGTGTGAGGCAAATCGAACAATCACCATGTCCGCCGTCGGATCAACGTAGATCGTTTGACCGTGAACACCTCGTGCGGCAAATGCACCGTGAGCATTGTGCAGGACCCACCACATGCCTCGGTAGCTGCCGCCCGGCAGGGTCGTGTAGCCCGCTTTCTCGAAGGCTGCTTTGTCGCCTCCTTCACGGATACTTCTTACTGCTTCGGCTGGAAACAAGCGATTGCCGTTGATCGTGCCTTCGTTGAGCATCAAGAGCCCCAGTCGTCCCAGGTCCCGCAGGCCCGCGCTTAATCCACCGCCAGAAAATGCAGTCCCCAACGAGTCAATGGTCATGTAGCCGTCCTGTTCCGCTCCCATGCGACTCCAGATTCGTTCCGATAAGAGCTTCGGAACGGACTTGCCGGTCGTTCTTGCAATGACCCAGCCCAACGTATCCGTGTTGATCGTCTTGTAACCGAATGCCGTGCCGTGCTCTCCTTTCTGCTTGACTGTTTGCAGGTACTCGTAATAGCCAACGGGGCCTTCATAGTCCGCTGGTTTGGGTAGCGGATTGGCGGCCGCACTATAGATCCAAATTCCCGCGTCCGGGTCGGAATAGTCCTCACTGAAGTCCAGCGCCGTGGTCATATCCATAACCTGCCGCACTGTCGCATTTCCGAAAGCAGTCTCGATGAGCTCAGGAACGAGCTGCCCGACCAACGCGGTTTCGTCGAGTGTCCCTTCCGCCACGAGGATTTCCGCGAGCAGCCCCGTGATCGATTTAGTCATCGACATCGCGGCGTGCTTGCCGCTTTCATCCAGGCAGCCGAAGTAGCGTTCGTAGACGATGCGCCCCTTATGCAGAATCAGCATGCCGTCTGTGTAGTTCGTCGGCAGCGACTGCTTCCAAGACATTGTTGTGTCGCCACCAAGCGGCTTGAAGACAACGTCATCGATGTCATTGTCGATCGCTCGCTCCAGAGGCAACGCTGCTCCAAGCCCTCGGCTGACCTGTGTGGTCGGCAGCAACTCTCGTAAATGGCAGACCGTCCAACGCAACTTCGGAAAGCTGAAGTAGTTCGAGTCGGGCTGGCCGATCCGTTTTTCAGGAGGAGGAGGGAAGCCCTTCATCCAGCCTAATGCAACCGGATCCGATTGTGTCGCGCTGAAAGTTGTTGGTGACTGGGCCGATAGTGACAACGGAGTGAAAACCGCCAGTAAACCAACAAGTACTACGAGCTGTACTGTGTTCATGTTTTGGACTTCCCTTGAACGAAATGGATTCTTGGATTTCTCCAAATGAGGCAGGCAAGCGATGCTCATTCGGTAAACGCTGGTCGCGTTGAGTTTGCAAGAAGCGACAAAGGCGTCATAGGCAGTCATGCATTTGTCTTCAAAGGGATTTAAATTTAGATCGTATTTGTTTCAATCAAGCTCCTGAACACCGCCTCCGGAGACCGTGAGAATCTGACCGCTAATCCAATTCGAAGCCGGCGAACACAAGAAGAGTGCGGCATTCGCCATGTCTTCGGGCCTTCCCAGCCTCTTGAGCGGCGTGTGGGCAAGCATTTTCAGTTCGACTTCAGGTGTGAGAACGGATGAAAGTGCTTGAGTGCGAGTTGCACCGGGCGCGATCGCGTTGACGCGAATGTTCTTTGGACCAAGGTCAAATGCAATGTTGCGGGTCAGATGATTCACGGCAGCTTTCGACGAACCGTAAGACGCCATTCTCTGGTTCTTGTTCTCGCCCGACATGGAGGAAATATTCACGATCGCCCCACCGCCGGCTTGCTCCATATGCGGGGCCGCAAGTTGGCACAATCGGAAGAGAGAAAACAGGTTGAGCTCGTAGGCGAATCGCATGTCTGACATGGGCATTTCGAAAGGCTTCGGTCCACCTCCGCCAGCGTTATTGATCAGCATGTTAAGAGACCCGAATTCAGCTACGGTGCCGTTGACGCTGGCTTCAAGGTCACTCTCCTTTGTGACATCGCACGCTAAGCTGATCACTCGACCGCCGGAGCCAGCAATTCCCCGGGCGACCGAATCCGCGGCCTTCGGATCTCGATCCGTCACCGTCACGGCGGCTCCGGCCGCCGCGAATGTTTCGGCAATGCTTCGCCCAATTCCGGCACCCGCGCCCGTAATCAACGCAACACCACCGTCGAGTCGAAAAAGCGATGGATCGTACATTTCGTCAATCTCCTGTTTACGAATCCGCGGAACGAAGACAAACTCGTGATGCGGAGAAAAGTTCCTACCGCCCGAATTTCTCGTCAAACAGTTTCACGGGATCCCAATCGGGCCGTTTGTAAAGTTTTTGTTGCCGATCGATGCGGCAGTTCGGGTAGAAATCAAAGATCTCGCCCTGGCCAATAATCCGCGGGTCTTCTTGCGCTGTGAGTTCCTGTTCCATCTGATCGGAAAGCTTCTGTTTGATTTCCGCGTAGGCCGCCAGGGCTGCCAGATTATTGACACAGCCCGTATCGCTCTGCATGTCATAAAGTTCTTCGGATGGGCGTTTGCCAAAGCTCAATTGAAAGAAATGATAGTCGTGGTCGTTCTGTGAGATCGCACGAAGGAAAGTCTTGGTGGGTGACCCGTCGCAGTTCATGAAACCGAATTCGGGATTGCCGACAGGCCAACGATTGGGCTCGAAGTTGCGGACATACAAATAGTCATCGGTGCGAATGGCGCGGGCCGGGTATCCAACCGACAAAAGATCGCCATCGGTTCTTCCGATATCGTGTCGTTCTTTTCCCAACAGCGTGTGGTCGCGGGCCGGGTCGACTCGACCGGATTGCTCGGCAAGCAGTTGTTTTAAAAAGCTCCGGCCGGTCATCTGCTGATCTGGCTCCAATCCCGCGACTTCCATCAACGTGGGAGCGAGATCCGGAAAGGTGACAAAGTCGGTTACCGTGCGTCCGGGCAGGATATTCTTCCCCCAACGCGCTGCCAAAGGAACATGAAATCCGTCTTCGTAAATCTGTCCCTTCACCCGTGGAAAGGGCATGCCATGATCCGAAGTGGCGATCACCAATGTGTTGTCAAGCAGACCTCGATTCTCCAAGTGCTCTAGCGCCCTCCCGATATGCTTGTCGTACCATTCGACTTCGATCGCATAGTCCGCCAAGTCACCCCGAATGATTTCGTTGTCGGGATAGTAGGACGGCACCGTGACCTTACTCAGGTCACG
>JARFQX010000803.1 GCA_029287555.1 Rubripirellula sp.
AAAGCAGAATTGCATCGACACCGGCCGCGTCGGCACTCCGGAAGATCGCGCCAAGATTCCCCGGTTTCTCGATCTGATCCAAAACCAGGACCAGGGGGTTATCGGGGACCTTGAGGGCGGCGAGCGACGAGGCGGGTTGAACAAATTCGGCAACGATTCCCCGATGCGACTGGCCGTAAGCAATCCTTTCCATGATGGATTCAGCGACCCGGTGGATGCATTGTTGCGATCGGGCGACTTCCAGGACCGAACGAATCGACTCGTCCGTGTGGTGTTCAGGCTGGATCGAGATCGATTCGGGCAGGTAGACTCCGCACAACTCCAACTTGGACTGTAGAGCCTGGGCGGATTCCCTCCAACCGTCAACGATGACACGCTCGGCCCGGCGCCGCGCTCGATTATCCCGCATGCGAACCAAATGTCGAACCGTCGGATTGGCCGGGCTTCGCAGTACCACGTTGTTTGATTCGGTCATCACAACCCCCACATTTTGAAGTTGCGCTTTCGGCTGAGCTATTGGAAAATCGTAACCCGACGCGTCAGCGAGGCATGAGTCAATATCAGATTTTCCTCGCTCACGCGTCGGGTTACGAAGAAAGCGCAACTTCAAAACACCCACATAGACTCGCCCTCCATACGGTCACAAAACTGCCGCGCCGCCGAGCGACAGTCCATTACCGAGAAAGCCAAACATGAGCGATACGATTCGATGCGACCCGGTAACGACGCGGACCGATCGCAAGGCGTTCTTGCAATTGGAACGCCAGTTGTACAAGAACGACCCTTTTTGGGTACCACCGATTTGGCAGGTCCGTAAAGAGCTGGTCGGTTTCAAGCCGCATCCTTTCTATCGCGATGCCGAAGCCCAAGGGTTTCTCGTGCGACGGGGCAATCAAGTCGTTGGACGCGTGCTGGCCATCATCAACCACGCGCACAATCGCCGATACAGTGAGAAACGTGGCTTCTTTGGCTTCTTCGAATGTCAGCGAGATCTCCAAGCCAGCCAAGCTTTGCTCTCAGCCGCGACCGAGTGGTTGCGAGACCAGGGAATGACCGATGTCCGCGGCCCGGTGAATCCCAGTCTCAACTACGAAGTTGGCCTGCTGGTCGATGGCTTTGATTCGCCGCCAACCTTTTTGATTCCGTACAACCATGCCTATTACGGTGAATTGATCGAGGCGTTCGGCTTCAGCAAGGTTCAAGACTTGTTCAGCTATGAGGCCAACGTTGCCATCCTCAATGAACTCGATCCGAAATTGATGTTCGTCATTGAAGAGGCGACGCGTCGCTTTGATGTGCATTGTCGCACGTTGGACCGGTCTCGCTTCAAGCAGGACATTCGAACTTTTCTTGAGATCTACAACTTGTCGCTGCAGCAGACTTGGGGTTACGTGCCGATGAGCGAAGCCGAGATTGACCACCAGGGAAAATCGCTTCGGCACCTGATGGTTCCCGAGCTGACCAGCATCGCGGAGATAGACGGAGAACCGGTCGGCGCCGGATTCGCCCTGTTGGACTACAACCAGATCATCAAGAAGATTGGCGGTAAGCTTTATCCGTTCGGCTGGCTCAGGTTCATCACGGACCGGAAGAAGATTGATCGCGTGCGTGTGATCAGCACCAACGTGCTTCCGGAGTACCAGAAATGGGGACTGGGGATCGTGACGCTCGCCAGGATCTTGCCCGATGCAATCGACTATGGGCTCACGATTGGCGAGTTCTCGTGGGTTTTAGAGAGCAATTCGCTATCACGAGGTACGATTGAGCGGGGCGGGGCCAAACGGACCAAGATCCACCGCATTTACGATCTATCCTTGGAGACTCGGTAGATAACGCAAATTCGGTAGATGGGGTAGAGTCGGCATTGCCAAGAGTCGGCATTGCCAAGATTCAGTATTGCCAAGAGTCAGTATTGCCAAGAGTCGCTGCGACGGCTGGCCGGGCCCGCGCCTGGTGAAAGGTTTCCGAGGATTCGACGGCACGGGTGTTCTTTTTTTCACCTGCGAATCATACTCATCACAGTCTCCGTCGCTCGTAGTCACGCCTGAATTCCATGCCTCGAAGTCACGTCGTAATCACCGGAATGGGCGTTGTCTCGTCGATTGGTATCGGCTGCGATCCGTTCTTTGAGTCGTTGTTGGACAAGCGATCGGGGATTACCTCGCTGGCCAACCGCACCGACGGCGGCCCCAAGCCGGATACGGTGAAGGAGCCGCCTGGGCTCTGGATTGGAGGACCGATCCTCGATTTCGACGCCAGGCAGTACGTCAAGCCTCGCAAAGCGATGAAGGTGATGTGCCGTGAAATCCAAACGGCCTTCGCGGCTTCACAGATCGCGGTCGACAGTGCGGGATTGGGGGATCAACTTCCCGCGTCCGTCGACGGGCCGCTGAAACCGAGCAAAGTTGGGGCGGTGTTTGGCAGCGAGATGTTCTTCGGCCCTCCCTCGGAAATGGAAGACACGATGCGGGCGTGTTTCCTGGAGGACGGCAGTTTCGACGCTCGCCGGTTTGGAACCGTGGCGATGAAGCAGGTCATGCCCTTGTGGATGCTCAAATATCTGCCGAACATGCCCGCGTGCCATGTTGGAATCGCGCTCAATGCACAGGGCCCGAACAATTCGGTCTTGATGGGCGATATCTCCGCTCAGGCGGCAACGATCGAAGCGATCTCGTATCTCGAACGGGGACTCGCCGAGCTGGTGATCACCGGGGGAACCGGAACGCGGATTAGCACGACACGATTGAACTATCGAGGTGATATGCCGATCCCCGATTTGGTCGAGCCGGTCGAGATGTCGTCGCGTCCCCACGATCCCACCTCGAGGGGAGTCGTGGGCGGTGAGGGCGCTGCCTCGTTGGTGCTGGAATCCGCTTCCCACGCCGATCGACGGGGCGTCGAGCCGATCGTCCGCATCGTTTCTTACGCCAACCGTTTCGTGCCATCCCAAGGCATGCAGCGATCACTGCGGTCGAGCGACGCGAGCAACCGCACGCGGGGCAGTGCCGACGCAATCCGCGGGGCAATTGAGACCGCTCTGGAAGATGCCGAGATTTCGGCGAAGCAAGTCGGTCTGGTGGTCAGCCACGGCACGGGGGATCCGTCGTGCGATGCAGCCGAGCGGGAGGCGATCGAGGCAGTCGAGTTGTCAGCCCCACTCGTCGCGACGATTGCTGCTCTCGGTCACACCGGCGCCGGCTGCGGGGCGATCGACTTAGTGACCGGTGCGCTCGCATTGGCCAAGGGCGTGGCCCCGCCCACCCTCTATCACGACAACATCGCCCCGCGGGCAAACTTCCTCCGCGAACCGGCATCCCTGCGCGGCGACTACGTGCTTTGCCTCTCTCATAGCTCCGAAGGCAACGCTTCCGCGATCGTCTTGGGCAGCGGTTGAATCAATGCGGGTGTCCGGAAATTCGACGTAGGCCGAATCAAGCGAAGCGCCGATCCGGCATCGAACCGAGAATCAGTCGATCGTGACCACGATTTTGCCTGGTAGTTCGGCGGTTCCCTCCAGCGTGGCGGCTTCCTGCAGTCGATGCGCATCGGCGGCTTGGTCCAGCGGGAAGCGGGCAGCGATGTTTGCGCGAAGCTTTCCTTGCACCAGCCAGTGATTGATCTCATCCGCCGCAGCCCGCATCTCGACGGGTGTTGCCTTGAACATCACAAACCCGTGCAGCGAACATTCCTTGACGTAGAACGGACCGACCGGGAAGACAGGCCGGGCGTCCCGGCCTGCCATTAACACCATCCGACCGCGGGGAGCCATCAGGTCGACGGCGAGATCAAAGTCGGGCTCGCGTCGTGTTTCCCAGAACACGTTCACACCCTTGGGGGCCTCGCGATGGACGCCATCGGCGATCGACTCGCGTTGGTAGTTGATCACGGCGTCGGCACCGAGCGCCTCAACTCGTCGGCACTTGTCATCGCTTCCAGCGGTCGCGATGACTTGGGCTCCAGTCGCTTTGGCCATTTGCACGACCATCGACCCGACGCCACCACTGCCTCCGATGACGAGAATCGTTTCCCCCGCTTCCAGCCGCGCCTCTCGATACAAACCGAGATGGGCGGTGACGGAAACCAGCGCGCACGCCGCAGCATCCTCAAAGCTGACTTCGTCCGGAAGAGGGAAGCACCAATCCTGCGACACCGAAAGCTTCTCCGCGAAAGTTCCTTGCCTTCCCAACAGTCCCTGGTTGGTGCACCAAACGCGATCTCCCGGTCGAAAGTGCGTGGCCGAGGCACCGACTTGTTCCACGATACCCCCCGCATCACACCCGAGCACGTAGGGCTGAGGGAGTTCAACCGCGACCGCGCCGCCCCGCACGTAGGTATCGATCGGATGGACCGCAGCGGCGTGGACACGAATCAACATATCGTCGGCACCGATCGACGGTTCCGGTAATTCGCCTACCCGAATCACATCGGGTGGACCCGTTTGCTCAATATAGGCAGCTTTCATCGACGACGCAGACCTTGACCACAGGCGAAAGAGACGACAGTGATTTTCCCTTCC
>JARFQX010000407.1 GCA_029287555.1 Rubripirellula sp.
AACCAACGCAACCGCCAACAAGCCGCCAACAAGAATCGATAAGAATCTCTCGCGTTCAGTCATCAGAGCACCTCCGCCGAAGTCTCGGCAATCTCTTCCGACTCGGCATCCGACGGTTCGACGCGTGCTTCGCTGGCCTCCCCCGATGTGTCACTTGAAGTGTCATCCGACGTGTCACCCGACGTGTCACCCGGCACGGTAATGACCTCCTGATCGGTCGGCGGTTCGCTTGCCACCTCCTCTGGAGTTGATTCGCCATCCGGCGGTGGATCCTCGGGGGAAGGTGGCTCCTGGGGCGAGGTCGACTCCGCATCGTTTGTCGAAGCGGCCGTTAGCGCTTCGTAGCGTTCGTTTCGAACCGCTTCCGGAGCAATCGTGATCGACTCGGTAAAGCCCCATCGATAGGCATCTTCCGTCTTTTGTTCGCTGGCTCCATCACCTTTGACTTGATGTGCGTCATCGCGGAGAGCCTGTTCAAACACATCAATGACCGAGGGATTGACGACACCGCCTTCGACCTTCAGCGTCCCGCCGCCAGTTCTCGGATTGGAGCTCGCCGAGACGCTGCGGACGATCATTTCATCCGAGGGCGGCATCTCAATCGCCATCCGGCGGATTTCGCTGAGCCAATTGACATCGCCATCAAGGAACTGATCGATAACCTCGGTCCGCGCGATCGATTCTTCCGCGCGATCCACATCGGGCTGCATCGCCGCGTTGGCGGACTTCAACTCGGCAATCTGCCGGTCGAGCCCCTTGAGCTTGCGGTAAACGCCAAAGGCCAACAACAGGGCGGCGGCCACGGGGACACCAATCAATAGAGCCCGCCGGTAGGGGCTTGGCGTTTCAACGTAACGCTCACGCGGATTCAGGAAATCAATCAACCGATCCGCTTCGGTGTCGCTTGCAACCAGCAGGCCAACCAAAGGAGCCAAACGCCCCACATGTTCGGGAAGTGATGCCTTGGAATCAACATCGACAAGACTAAACGGATCGACGACTTCCACCTGGCTGCCCGATGCATCGGCCAACACTTCCTTCTCATCGGAATGAACCGACTCGCGCCCCCAGAGAATCACTCGCTGGACAATGCCGCTGGAGCCGCACGCGACCAGGCTGCGTCGCAATTCACCCGCCAGGGCGCGAGCTCGAGTCGCTTCGCCACTGGGCATCCGCACGGTCCGCACAAAAACCACGTCGCCATCTCGCGCTACAACGATTTCCGCATCGTCGGCGAGCAAGTCAATCAGCACGGTATCGCCGGAAATCTCCGACGAGCGACGGACCAGGTAGAGGGCGGCTGCCGCCAGCGGGCGCAGGGCGATCCTCTCCACCGACAAACCCGCCCCTTCGCACGTCTCGCCGATGGAAGCCAAATTGGATGGTCCGACCGCGGCGGCGATCATCTCGACACCGGTTTCCGTGCGATTGGTAACCAGAAAATCAACGGTGGCATTATCGCCCGCGGTCGCAAAACTGCGGATCGCCTGGAAGCGAACCATGTCTGGCAGTTCATCATCGGGAACGGGCGGCAGTTGCAACTCCCGCAACTCCGCCTTGCCGCGTCCGATCGCAACGAGCGTCGCGGTGTTCTCCAGCCCCCGCTGACCGATTGCCCGCTTGAGCGTCTCGTCAATGTCGCCATTCTCGATGGGAATCACCGCGGCGTCGGTGACCTTGGCGTTGCGACCGCTGCCCTGTGCGGCAACCATCCGCAGTTCATTCTCATCCCAGTCGATTGCTAGTTTGTTCGCCATGTCATTCTCAAGTGGACTCGTATGACTTCGAGATCTCGTCTCATTCGCCGCGCAATCTCATCTCTGATGATACTCACTGGGCCAGACCGAGCGACGAACGAAGTCCCAAGACGGATAGATCAAAGCCCCGACCGAGATGGCTCAAATCGCGCCATGAGACGACCTTCGGATTCACGGTGGTGGCATCAATCACAACTTCCGCCCGATGGGACACGCCGGTGTTTTCGAAATAGCCGACGATCTGGGCTCGATAGACATCGCCTCCGCCGGTGAGCAGGGGAAGCAGGAGACGCATTTGATCGAGCGTGAGGATCCCTTCGACCATCGGCCACGTTTCAAACTGTCGGTTAACATCATCGGAAGCCTGCTCGCGGTTCTCCAAGATCGCCTGCACCGTTTCCTCCGGGAGCATCGGGATCCCGTAAAGCAACTCGGCGGGGCATTCGTTGAGGTTCAACCGTCCCGGCATCACGGGTGCATCTTGCGTGGTCAGGGCATCCATTAAGATGGGCAGGTAGACCGACATCGAAATCGGATCGCCCGGAAATGGCGACGTGTAGCGACGCGCCTGATCCCCTTGGCCAATCGTGACCGTGGAATCGATCAGGTCAAGAACTTGGGTGAGCGTGGTGCTTCCGCCGGCGGTCAAATCGACTTCGCTCATCAAGTCGGGAAGCCATGGCCCGCCGTCCTGGGCCTCGCCGTTGCCACCACCATCCGCGTTCTCACCATCCGCGTTCAAACCGTCGGAATCGCTGGCACCGCGACCTCCACCCCCACCGCCACCGTCATCTTCGGACTGGCCGGTTAAGGTCGAGGTGATCGAGGACGATTGCCCGTACATGCGATAGGCCACGACGTAGCTGGCGTACAAATCGTTGCCCAGAGCCTCCGTCAACTCGTCGTAAAGCAGTTCCAGATCATCCTGGTTGACGTTGACGCGAGGGTTCCCATCGCGACTTCGATTGGCTTCGGCCCCGTGCACCGTGAGGTAGGCGGCCCAGCCAAAGGCACCCGGCGAATCAGAAGTAATTCCAAACCGCTGCTGTTCATCAGGATCAATCACGCCATTGCGATTAACGTCGGCACCAAACAACAAATTAGGCGTCACACCGCGGACGAGCAACAACTCTTCCACGCTCTGCAACGGCCCATTGCTTGGCGAATAGGAAGTGGGCAGGGCGTTGTAGTACTCCGCTTCGGCGCCGAAGGGCCGCGCCTCCTCGTCCTCATCGAGCCAATCGAGAATGGCGTCGGAAATATCCTCCGTCATTCCCGGCAACGCCATCAGCAGCGTGACCGCGATGTTGGAACTGGCCGCCTCCTCGTCGGACTCGGCACCGGACATGTCGACCCCGGCGATCGCCATTCCAGCGGAAAACAGCTCGTTGTTTTGTTCCAACACCGTCAAGGCATTAAGATTCAATCGTGCCGACTCGTCCTGCAAACCAAACCGGATGCCGGCGTATCCAAGCGTCGGACTCAATCCAGGCGCGACAATGCTGTAGTTGGACGCAGTCGCCCCGTCGATGCCGCCGGAAACGGTAACCGCTTGAAACAGCTGTGGGTTGTTATAAACCCCGCCAAGATCATCTCGGGCCTCCGGTGGCTGGGCGAGCGTTAGACGTACCGCTTCGCTGGCCGATTCAACGTTCACGCGTGCCTGGACCAAGTCTCCGGAGAGATAGGCGGCGTCATCGTACGCGACCATCAATTCGGTAAAAGAATAGACCGCCATGGTCGCAATCGCGATCACGATCAGCACCAGCACGAGGAAGAAACCGCGACGCCGTCTTTGATGGATGCGTGTCATATCCCGGCCCCCGCAAGCTCTTCTTCGGGGGTCTCCTCGATCGGCCGAGCGAGCGGAATACGCACAATGTGAGTGAAGGTGCGCAGAGCGGAGGGATCAACCGTGGACGTCGGCACCGCCACCTCCGATGGTTGTTCAAGAGTTCGCTCATCGGCCATCGTCAATCGCACCTGAACGGCCAGCGGAAGTTCCCCGTAGGTGTCGCTGCTCCACTCCAGCTGCCAGGTCACACCGTCCCAGTAAGAAAACTCGATCGCGACGATTTCCGGGGCCAACACGTCGCCGGTCTGATTGAGCAAACCGAGACTGCCCGTCGATGCCGCCTGCACCGTCGCGGCCCGATCGAGCGAACGGCGCACCAAGCCTCCCCGGCCCTCACCGGCGGTCTCCGCCTCAAGGGTGCTGAACTGATCCTGGACACCGCCGAGAGTTCCCGCCTGCTGGACAAAGTAGGCAACGGTCTTGAGATCGCTCGGAACGTCGTCGATGTCGGCCGTGGTGCCGTCCAACATGGCAACGTATTCCTCCAGTCGAGGCAGACGACTGAGATCGATTTGGATTTGAAACTGGTTTCCGATCAGACCCGGCGACTCCAGCACGGCAACACCGCTTTGCAGGTTGACCATGGTCGTGTCGAGCATCGGATCGGACGCGACCTCGGAGTCGATTCCAGCCGACGAGAGATCCTCTTCCGGGGCTCCTCCGCCGCCGCCACCACCGCCCGACGTTGCGGCTAGCAGCGATTCCAATGGCTCGGTGTCGACGGGTTGGGTTCGCAACGTCGCCCGCAAATCATCTTCGATCATCTGCATCACGGCAGCGGCGAGCTGCGTTTGGCGAATGTCCATATCCCGAACATTCATATCGCGCGCGTAAAACTGGATTGCCGAACCGATCAGCACCATCAACACGACGGACAACGCAAGGGTCAGGACGATTTCCAGCAGCGTGAAGCCTCCGCGATGACGAGCGGCGGTCGGCGGTGCGAGCCTTGCGGGCATCATGTGCCACCTCCTGCTGCCGCCGCGGCCTGCTCCCGCATCATCTCTTCCTCGGCCTCGGCCTCTTCGAGCCCTAACGTCGGATCGATGACCCAACGCGTTAGCGCGTAGCGATTACGAGGCGCCGCGGTGTTCAAATCCAACGACTCGACTACCACACGCACGGCAAGCAACCCATCAAGGGGTGCTGGTTGGACATCGACGCTATATTGAAAGACGCTGCTCGATTGCGAATCGAATGGCATCTCGAAGTTGGCCGAGGCGATCGCCTGTGGCGTGATCCCCGCAGTCACGTCGAGCATGATCTCCGCCAGTTTGGTTTGACACAGAATCCGGGCTGCCGCCAAGTCACGCGACTCGCGGGCCGCTGACATGCCGGTATCCGCGATCCGGCTAAGCACCGCCAAGGCACCGCCCAAGATCGCCAGGGCCAGCAGCATCTCCAATAAAGAGAATCCCGGTCGTCGGTTTCGGTGACTCATAGTGGCATCACCTCGCTGACCGTAACGTCCCCGGTGATCCCTCGAATCTTCACGACCACCTTTCCCATCGCCGGATTCGACAGCGTCACCACGGCGGTGCTGGTCGATCCATCGGGATAGAACAGGATCGGCCGGCTCCAACCTTCCGATTGATTGGCAATGGTAAGTTGTTCGATCTCCATCGACCGGGCCGCCGATACCACTCCGACCGCGGAAACGATCACGTCCTCGGGCAACTCGATCGTCTCTTCGACTTCGGGCTCGACGGTAACCGCCGTGACGACGCCCTGGTTCGCGCCGGTCAACAGTCCCGATTGAGATCCGGTCTGATCAATCGATTCGGTCGCGTCGGTCGCCGAATAAAAAGGCTTGATTCGAATGGTGGCCCCTTCGATCATCGCCTCGAGCATCATCACGCGACCTTCTCGCATCGCGTCGACACGCAACCGAGTCATCTCCACGCGCAACTGGTCGCCGGCTCGGACCAACCGGCGATCGCCCAGCAGTAACCCAACCTGAGGAATCGAAACCGCCGTGATGGCCGCCAGGATTGCCAGCGTGAGCAGCAGTTCAAGAAGTGTAAAAGCGTTTCGACGAGGCACAGTTTCCGACTCAAACGCGAAGTTGAAGTGAATCCAGGTGGGATTGGCCCGCCAGACCCCCCCATCGGCAGACGAACCCATCGCCATGCCCGCTCACGCCGACCCCCGCGTCTCTCTCAACCGGCATGCCATGTGGATCCACACCACCGATCAGGCCACGCGGATCCTCCTGCCAGACTCATTTGCAGCGACGATTCCTGTCAGCGATCTCAACAATCGCCGCCGCACGATTTGTGCCCCAGTGCTCAGACGCCCTCAAGTGTGATGTCATCATCCGTGTTGACTTGGCCATCCATTCCGGCGCTGCGGATCTCGTAGGTATTCCCGTTGACCGAGTACTGGAGCGTGTTCTCCCAGGCATCGGTTGGAATCTCCGTGATGATCGGCGCGACCCATTTTGACTTGCCGGCTGCATCGCTCGGTCCATCTCGCAACGCTTCGAGCGTTTCCGGAAGCTTGTTCATGCGAACCTGGTAGAGGTTGATGCTTTGCTTCAACGCATCGAGCTGGACTTTGGTGGCATTGACCTTCGCTTCTTGACCGGCTCCCACGAAGTTGGGCAGGGCGATGCCTCCGATAACAACCAGAATCGCCAGGACGAGCAACAACTCGAGCAACGTAAAACCGCTGCGGCGAGGTGGGGTGAAACGACGTGAACAGGGGATCTTGCGTTTTCGCATTTTGAAATCGGTATACAGGAGGGTGCTTCGACAGCGTCGCGGGTGGGGACAGAACTCAGGACCGCGAATGAAGATCGCAGTTGTGCCAACGGGTGCCAAGGTGACGTCGAACCTGACCGGCCTCGACGAATGCCTCTTTCATACTAACCATCCGCACCCGTCAAAGTTTCGACGACCTGGAGGTAATTGCTTGCGAATCGGAACTGAATCGGACCTTCAAGCTCTCAAAGAATACTGGCTCCCCTCGCGCCGCTTCGGAGGGAGGAACCGGGGGAGGCCTAGCACACTGGAGCGAGGTTACGGGAATCGCGAAGCGGAAATAATCTGGCTCGCCTCACCCCGCTTCGGGGAGAGGGGCCGGGGGTGGTCTGGCGCACGGGGCAAGCTTTCGATGAACTGGGTAGCTTTCGGGTGTCGGCGAGCAATCAACACTCAGGCTCCCATCACCACCGGCTTTGCGGGGGAGAAGGGCTGGGGATGAGGGGGCCGTGGGAGGTTTGAAGGGTGAAGTGAGAAGTTTGTACAACCTTCAAACTACTTCCGTCACTCTTCACACATCCACCGGCCCCTCTACCCCAAGCGGGCGAGGGGAGCCAGA
>JARFQX010000872.1 GCA_029287555.1 Rubripirellula sp.
CAGGTGAACCGATTGGGGGTTGGCTCAAGTCACTTCGCGCTTTTGAGTCAAGATTGAGCTGGCATTGTCATTTCATGCAGAAGCTCGAAGACGAGCCATCGATCGAATTCGAAAACATGAGCCGAGTCTACGACGGGCTTCGCGAAGACGAATTTGATCAAAACCGTTTCGACGCCTGGTGTGAAGGACAGACAGGCTACCCGATGGTCGATGCTTGCATGCGGGCATTACACCAACACAGCTGGATCAATTTTCGGATGCGAGCGATGCTTGTTTCTTTTGCGTCCTACCATCTTTGGCTGCACTGGCGGCCCACCGCCGTCTATTTGGCCAGGCACTTTCTTGATTTTGAGCCAGGCATTCACTTCTCACAGTTTCAGATGCAATCTGGCACAACCGGGATCAACACGGTTCGCATCTACTCGCCGATCAAGCAGGTAAAGGACCAAGATCCTACCGGGCGATTCATTCGGCAATACGTTCCGGAGTTGGCGGCTGTGCCTGATAAGCATATCGCAGAGCCACACAAAATGACTTTATCGGAGCAGTCAAAAGCCGGCTGCCTGATCGGAACGGACTACCCATTACCCGTCGTTGAGCATTCTGTCGCCTACAAGGCTGCTCGTGAACGCATGTACGCCGTTCGCAGAAGAGATGAGGCAAAATCCGAGGCCAAGCGAGTTGTCGAGAAACACGGCAGCCGCAAACGGACAACACGAAAACCCAAGCCTGCGAGAACTGGCTAAAGAACTTTCAGCACGTCAAGAGTCAATAAATGAATCGATAATCGTTGGAAGTCGCGGCATTGGGCCGGCGCTCGTCGAAGACTTGGTCTCGGGTGGAAACAACGTTAGCGTGGTTTCGCGGACCATCGGCGGTCTTTCGTAATGAGCGCAGGAGTCGGCAGACCTGATGATCGCAAGGAACCAAGTTCACGAAAAGACTGCGTGGATGCTCAAGAGTGATTTGCGCAACCCAGCGTATCGAGCGAGCCCCTGAATGAACCACATTGATGAACTGAACGAATCGCTGCCTTCCGATCTGGAGGAAAGAACGAGACTGATCGGTGGCGAAGGTGTCGACTCCGATGGCGAGTTCGTTCTCTATTGGATGCGTACGGCGATTCGCACCGATGAGAACCCAGCGCTCAATGTAGCGATTGAATATGCGAATCGCTTGGAGCTGCCAATCTTGGTCTACCAAGGTTTGTCCGAACGCTACCCGTATGCTTCGGACCGACACCACACGTTTATCCTGCAAGGTGCTCGAGATGTTCAACGGGCGTTTGGCGACAAGAAGATCGCTTATCTTCTTCATGTTGAACGCCCCGGATATCGGGGGCCGCACCTAAGAACGCTTGCCCAGCGGGCTGCGGTTGTGATTACCGAGGACATGCCGACCGAGCCGCTGCGAAGCTGGACGGTTGCATTGAGCCGGGTGCTCACGTGCAGTATTTTCGCTGTCGATACGGCATGCGTTGTTCCCATGCAATTGGTCGGAAAGAGTTATGAACGTGCGTTCGCGTTCCGAAATGCAACCAAGAAACTTTACGCCGAACGAGTTTCCTCAGGCCCAAGTGATTTTCAGCCAATCACCGCTCCGCCCTCATCATTCGACCTCCCTTTTGAGCCGATCGATTTGCAGCGTCGCGACATCGCGAGCTTGGTGAGCCAGTGTGAAATCGATCACTCGATTGGCCCCGTGCCGCATACGCCAGGCGGATCCATCGCGGGCTACGAGCGTTGGCAACATTTCAAAGAGAATGGGCTTTCCAGCTACGGCCGTCGCCGCAATAACCCGCTCATTGATGGTGTCAGTAGGATGTCACCTTACCTTCACTACGGCATGGTGGCTCCGACGAGGATTGCCCGGGAGGCCGCGGCAGAGAAATCCAAAGGCGCGGAGAAGTTCCTGGACGAGTTGCTGATTTGGCGAGAACTCGCGTATGTCTTTTGCCACTACCGCCGAGACCACGGCAGAATATCGGCGATTCCCAACTGGGCCCGCGAGACCTTGCGTGAGCATGAGAATGATCCTCGTGAATTGCTGTCTTGGGAAACGATTTCTCGGGGCCGCACCTCTGATTCCATTTGGGATTCTGCTCAGCGTTCGCTGCTGATTCACGGGGAGCTGCACAACAATGTGCGCATGACCTGGGGCAAAGCGTTTTTGGAATGGACACCCGACGCTAACCGGGCCCTCGCTCGCCTGATCGACTTGAATCATCGGTATGCGTTGGATGGACGCGATCCCGCTTCCTACGGTGGGATTCTTTGGTGCCTTGGCCAATTCGATCGTCCCTTCTCGCCGTCGCAACCCGTCTTTGGGACTGTCAGAACTCGATCGACTCAGCAGCATGCTCGGCGGCTCGATCCAGTGGCGTATCGACGCAAGGTAACGCGGCCTTTGTGGGAGCCGACACCAAAGGTCGCTGTCATTGGCGCGGGAATTTCCGGGCTGATCTGTGCGAGAACCCTCGCAGACCACGGTTGCGATGTAGCGGTTTATGAGAAGAGCCGCGGCGTTGGCGGCCGCATGTCCACACGACGCGTCGATAATATTTTGAGTTTTGATCACGGTGCTCAATACTTCACGACCCGCGACGTGCGGTTCAAGCGATACGTCCGTTCATGGGTTGACGACGGGCTGGTTCAGCCCTGGAATGGGCGAATCGTTGTTGTTGAGAACGGAGTGGTTAAAGCCGAAAAGACTGCTGACAACCGCTACGTAGCAGTACCAGGGATGAGTTCGCTTGCGAAGCACCTTGCATCTGATCTGAGTGTTCAATTTGAGACAAGAGTCGCGCCACCAAATCGTTGCGGCGATAAATGGTTGCTCACCAATGACGACGGAGTCGAATTGGGTCAATTTGATGTTGTGGTGGTTGCCGTGCCGTCGCACCAGGCCGCGACTTTGTTGACGGCTGCCCCGCTACTTTCGGAGCTGTCCAGCAGTGTCAAGATGAGCGGTTGCTGGGCTTTGATGTTGGCATTTGAGGAGACATTGGGCCTCGGTTTCGACGGTGCGTTTGTGCGCGAATCACCTCTTTCATGGATTGCCCGCAACAATAGTAAACCTGGCCGTGATAGCCGTGGCGAGACATGGGTTGTGCACTCAACACCCGAGTGGACCGGCTCGCACATTGACGATTCGCCCGAACGGGTCAGACAGTCGTTACTCGATGAGTTTTGGACTGCCGTTGGAAGACGAAGGGTCGACCCGATGCAACTGGACACACAGCGTTGGCGATTTGCAATCCCGGAATTCACGGCGAGACCTGGCAGTGGCGTTCGCCAGAACGGTGGTCGGCACGAATCTCTTAGAGATTTCACCACGACGGTTACGGATCGCTGCCTGTTCGATGACCGGCAGTGGATTGGTGCATGTGGCGATTGGTGTGCCGGACCGAGAGTGGAAGCCGCGTTCCTAAGTGGAATGGCAATCGCGGGCCGAATCCTCGGACGGTTGAATGCGACTGGATCCAGAACGCGGGAACGGGGACAGCAGCTTGCCCTCTTTTGACCCGACTTGCCCGACTTTTGACCCTACTTACCAGACGATTTCTCCAGCTCGTCGAGCAGTCTTCCAATCTCCTCCGCTTCGCCCCGCTTCACGTCACTCTTTTTCCGATTGCTGTGAGACAACCGATAGGACTCTTCCATCAGCTCGTTGTATT
>JARFQX010000911.1 GCA_029287555.1 Rubripirellula sp.
ACCTGAACCCTTCCGCTGCTGGCAGCATTGAATCGTGTGCAACGATTGACAGCCATTTCGGACAACCCCACATCAATGGTACGAAAGCCGCCCCTCGCTGTCTTGTCACTCAGCTTCCCCGCCGCACGAGGATGCATCGGCCGAACGCTTGAAGCGAAATTCGTTCGACGCACAGATCGCGAAATCTCGGACCAGGACTTTGGGGAAACTGCGCCGACGGAGCTAATCTGCATCGGTGTCCAGCCCAAGGCGTCCAAGCAGCTTGGCTTCGTGACGTCGAATGGTCCAACTTCAGGGCCGAAGAGATGTCGCTAGTTGGCATCGGGCAGCACCACCTCTGCAGTGTCGCTAGCCATGAGCGTAATGCGATCGACGAGGATAAGAGTTAAAAACCTTAAGCGATCAGGTTTTCAACCCTGCTCCGCAGTGTTCACGCAGATAAGAGATGCTTCTTAGGAACTCGTTACGCCCATGTTCTTGATCGAACGTCTTCTCGTCTTGCCCTTCGGCGGGCTTATCAATCCTGGCTGGCTTGCCTTTGCGGACCAGCTTCAGGAAGTCAATGATTTGGAATGCGTCCAGGTTTGGATAGGCTTTCCAGTACTCCCTGGTCAGGTAGGGGATTGGTCGCGCCGAGTTCGAGATGGACTCAACGAAAATCGGCATACCGGGATTCGCACTGGCGAGCGTGTCAACGTACTTGGGCACGTCCATCATGCCTTCGCCAACCGCCATCCATTGAAACATTGCCCCGTCGTCACTGGACCAAACGGTGTAGTCGCGAATGCTGTTGCACACTGTGTAGGGCGCGAGTGTTGCCAGGTGCTTCATTGGGTCTTCCATCGCCCACAGCCCGTTGCCGGGATCAAGCATCACGCCGCAAACATCTGTCCCAACTTCTTCGACCAACGTGACTAGCTCTTCACTGCGAAGATCGGCGGCATGATTTTCAAATCCAAACTTGATGCCCGCGTCTCTCGCTCTCGAACTCGTCGCCTTCAAGACGCGAACCGCCTCGTCGATGCGCGGCTGGATTCCGCCTTTAAGAAAGCGGTCGTCGATGCTGCCGATACGCACGTTGACGACCGGCGAACCGAGAGTCGTCGCAACACGAATTCCCATTGTCAGTAGCTCTTCGGCAGTTCCCCACGTGTCCTTGAATTGTTTGCCGTTGCGGGCGATTCCACCTGCGCCGGTATAAAGCCTCATTTCATGACGGTCGGCCAAGTCCTTAAGGCCTTGCAGGTAGCTGGATTCGAGGCTCTCAAAATAGTGCAGGCCGTTGAAGAGTGCGGCATCGAGTTTCTGCTCTACAGCGAACTCGATCAACTGGGTTGCTTTCCACCGCATGGATCGCATCGAATGCCCGTCAAGTCCGAGTGGAATTCGTTTGCCTCCAACTTCGGTCATGCAGAAAGCCGGTGATGGCGAAACAGTGGAAACAGCACCTAGAGCTGCGGCTGCAATGAATTGACGACGCTGCATCGGGTTCTGCTCCGTGTTGGATTGCGGGTGCATAGTTGAATTCTCTGGTTATCTCTCCCGGTCAATCGAAAATTGGACATGGAGAATCGTCTTTTCGACAGAACTCGGTCGAACCAACCTCATTTCAAATGTTTCGTAGATTTCCTGTCCAATTGGGGTCGCTGCGGGAGAGAGCTTTCGCCGGTGCGGAAGAAGATCCCTAAAAGCACGAATGATGCTCAAAAAATCCGATGGCGAAAAGACCTCCATCCATCTCTTAGAAAGACTCAGTGCAAATGAATCGCTTCTTGATCCTCTTGTTACTACTCAAATCCGTGATTCTCTTCCAGCGCAACCTCGCTGCTGAGGTGTTGTTCGACAAAGACATCCCGCAAGTGAAGTTCGCCGCCGCCGAACTCAGTGATGCAATAACGGAGACAGGGCGGGAGGACCTAAGGGTCACGATCGCGATCGACTCAGACCCGGCCAAACCGGAATCGTTTCAAATTCGCTCCATGAGTGAGAACAACATTCAGATCATTGGCACGGACGCGATCGGAGCAATGTACGGAGGCATTGAAGTCGCTGAGCATCTGAAGCTTGGTTTTGCGATTCAATCTGTCTCACGCTCACCCTTTGTCAAGAAACGAGGAATCAAAAGCAATCTTCCGCTCGATGTCCGGGCCCCTTCCTATTGCGATAAGGGGACCGCCGCGCAGCTCAACATCGACACCAGCATCTGGGATTACGACGGATTCTGGGTACCGTATTTGGATACGCTTGCTCGCTACCGTTACAACGTTCTCAGCCTTTGGACCACGCACCCATACACGCATCTCGTGAAGGCACCAGGGTACGAAGATGCCTCGCTCAACGATGTTTACCGGCTCAAGGACGAATTCTTGAAACCCGGTATCTCAAACAAGTTTGAGGACATGGACAAGAACCATGACGGTGCGCTGACCGCTGAGGATGGCACCATCGAATTGGTCAAGAAGTTGACCATCGACGAAAAGATTGAGCATTGGAAGAGGGTCTTTCAGCACGCGGAGGATCGTGGCATCGATATCTACATTTTCAGTTGGACGGTGTTCGTCGGTGAAGCCAAGAACCACTACGGAATCACTGAGGATCAAACTAATCCCACGACCGTCGACTATGTGCGCAAATGTGTCGAAGAGGCTTTGTTGACCTACCCGCAAATCAAGGGCATTGGCGTCACGTCGGGGGAGAATGATCGCCGGGAGTTGGATGGTTCGCCCGACTCGACTGAGTGGTTCATTCGGAAGACTTACGCCCAGGCCGTCGAGAATGTGCAACAAGATCCGCGCTTCGTCGATCGCGACATCCGGTTTATCTTCCGGCGGCACGGCAGTGAATACGAGTGGGTCCGCGAAGTCATGGACGGCTACCACGGCGGCATCGTTGATACAAGTGTCAAGTACGCCGTGGCACACATGTATTCATCTCGCAGGCCCCAGGAA
>JARFQX010000920.1 GCA_029287555.1 Rubripirellula sp.
GAAGGGAGAATGGGTTGGAGTGGAGAAGTGCTTCATTCGTCCCGGCTTGACGAAGGAGTCATCTCAATACGATCCACGCCGAGCATGCGGCGCTTCAACGCGTTTGGATTGGCGCCGACCATTTCCAAAGTCAACTTGCACAGAGCACTCGTCTGCAACGGAACTCTCTTCCAACGCAGTGGCGCGGACAACTTACTGACCTGCTTGCTGATGAAATCTGCCCGTTGCCAAGGTTGTCTCTCGATCCGCGCTCGCACGACCGGATAATCGACGGCGGTCGTCAGGAACAGGGTCGTCAGGAACAGGGACATCAGGAACAGGGACATCAGGAACAGGGACAGGGACACGTCACAGGGACCGGAATGGGGCGACGTCAATTCCCACACTATCGTGGCCCCTCGGCGCGCGTCGGTCCACCATCGTCGGGCGTCTCCCGACCATTTGGCCGGAAAATTTTCGTATTGGGGTGGGTGTGTTTTAAGTGGGCGTGTCGACCTCGTCCCAGTTCTTTGGCGCGAGAAACTGGACGAGCCAATTTAGGGCGTGGTGGCGTTCTTCGGTCACACCGACGCCAGGGCACTGAGCAATGGGAACCCAGTTGACTTCGCCCGACCAATCGAGTCTCAGCGGAATCGTCGCTTGCTCGCGGAGGCTCGTTTCTCGGATTGCCCAGTTGATTCGCATCGTCAAGTCTTGCGCATCAAGTATCTGGTCGACACCTCGCAGTGTTGCCTCTTGGATGAACGCGGGGTCCGATTCTTGCGCCCTCATGATCTCCACCAACCGCGGGACGTTGCACATGTCATCTGGCCAACGCAGCTCCTCGACGTGTCCAAGTGCCCAGAGCATGACCCACAGACTCTCCAGCCGCCATACCAAGGCGTCGGCCATCGGAGGCTCGATCGCCGCTGCTTGAAGGATCTCTCTTTCGGACGGACTGACACTGTCCCAGGCGTCAGCTTTGTCGATTAGTGCGGCGACTTCCTGCTTTGGTGTGCCCTCGGCCCGCAGCGCCAGGGCCCAGAGGATGATCGCGCGTCGAGCGACTTCCCTCGCATCCTGCAGCTGCACCTGCTTGTCGTCCTCGACCAACAGGGGTCCGGGATAGACGGGCACGTTTCGCTGCTTCAATTGAGTAAATGATCGCAGAGCTCGAGCCCGTTGCGACGGTGTTGCATCAGCCCATTGGTCCACCGACGGATACTCAATCGATTCCGCCGTCGCCGGTGGCAAGATTTCTTCGACGTCCAACTCTTCGGTTGGCAGCGGTAGCTGCCCCCCCTCAGCAATGGGCTCGGACGGCGGTCCATCGCGCGAGCAACCAAGGCATGCAACGCCGAGGAATAAAATGACCAGCAGCGTCGCGTTGCCCGACGCGAAACGTCTTGCGAGCAGAAGACTTGGGCGTCCATCCCAAATCGGAATGCGGTTTTGATTCGGTTCCGTCCGCATCACGACGTGACTTCCAGGCTAACTTGTTCGACGTGGGCACGTCCAGATTTCCGGAAGGGCCGAGGCATGGGTTGCACGGCCCCGTTTTGATCGACCGTGCGTGAGCGAAACACGTAGGTCCCCGCTGGCAGTCCCGGTAGCAGAATCGCCCAATGAGCTTTGCTCAATCGGATGGGCCAAGATTTCGGTTCACCGCTCGAATCGAAACCGATGGTACCCTCAGGAATCCGGTTGTCGGGAAGACTCCCACCCCATTGCTTGGGTGGAGGTAGGATCGTTGCCGCGGTCCAGTCCAGTGCGTTCGCCGAGTCCTCGTTCTCGGCGTCGTCGTCTCTTTGCTCCTGGTCGCGAGTTACGGATTTGTTCTGAATCGAGACCTCCACGCGCTGGAGTCCCGAGATGCCGACTTGCGCGTAGCCGGTCACGGCAAAGGGTTCATTGGCCTTGATGCTGCGCGGGACCGAAAGTGTTTCGCAAAAGGTTTTCAGCGGGCTATCGACATCGTTGTTCTGTTCGGCATAAGTATCATTCGCGGCATGATTGTTCGAAAGATACAGGTGCGTGAGCCACTTGATACTCTTGAAACCGTACGCTTCCGGGACGACGACTCGGACCGGTCCACCTCGCTCCGGCGTAAGAAATTCGCCATTGAGCTTGTAACAGAGAATCACTGGCGGCATTCCGAACGGGTCTTCGAGGACTCGGCCCACCGGAAGCGAGCTACGAAATCGTTGCGCCGGATCATCGTTGTGGTAGCCAAAGTAAATCACACGGCGCAGGTCCTTCTGCGGCTGGGTCTTCCACAGCACATCTCGCATCGGGACCCCTTCCCAGATGCCATTTCCCAGTGGGCAACCGATATTCAAACAAGTCATCAACTTCGTAAAGCGAACGCGTCGAGTCTCTGCCATGCGCATCAACGCCGCGAAGTCAAAGGCCGTGCCGAGGCTCTCCGAGAGCGGATGACGGAGTTCGGCCGGATGTTCTGGGTCGGCCACGACCTCCAGTTTCCACGTGTCCCGAGTCAGCCCCACCTCCGCCCTTCTCGACGCGTCGAGCGTGTGGGGCTTGGGGCGACCGCGAGAGACGTCTTGAAAATCATCTTGGGGTGTAAGCCACGATTCGATGGCAGCTACGGCTTCTCGATAGATCGGGGAGCTCGAGTCGATCTCTGCGAGCAGAGGTGAAGCTCGCATCGCTGCGATTCCAACGGCCCCAAACCTCAAAAAGTATCGCCGCGAGAGTTCTCGATGTTGCTCGAGAAAGATTTGACGAGAAGGTTCCATGAGTGATGAGTGATGAGTGGTGAGTGGTGAGTGGTGAGTGGTGAGTGGTGAGTGGCGAGTGGCGAGTGGCGAGTGGCGAGTGGTGGGCAGTCTATACCAGCAAGGATTCTAAACCTGATTGTGCCGCAATCCTCGTCTGCAAACCAGCTTTATGAGAGTACGGTCAACGTGGTCTTTGCGAGATACGAAGGCCTCTCCGTTTTCCCTTTTCCGTGGCTCCACTATCGGCGCGCAGGAAGGCGACCCGCGCCGACCCTTCCTTCGTGGCCATTTGTGCAGATCTATGGCTGATCCTCAGACTTGGGGGTTGCTCCGAAAAGAATGAGTATTCCGTCAAGCTTGGCCTTCAATACCGGTAAATGGCGCCAATCTTCGACTTCGACTCCAGTGAGCCTGACCGAAGAATACGCACGGTGCCTCCCCGCGCGATCACCATCTCTGCGAGGTCGTCCAGGGCATCATCGACTTGCGGGTCGTTCACCTCGGCTTCGTCGATCTTTCCAGTCGTCCAGTCGACCTTGCCGGGAAGCGCCGCATCTTCTTCCAGTAGTAATAGTTCAACACGACCGCTGGCGGCTTCGCGCAACACATCCGAAATGACTGCCGATCCTTGCCGACGCGCCTGGGCATCGGCAAACCGTTCAGCGTATTCACTCAATTGCTTGTCGTAATGCTGACGCATCACCTCCCAGGTTGCCTGGTGAAGTTCTTCTTGGTTCATCGATGACGGGTCTTTCTGCACCCCTTGTTCAAGCAGAAAACGGTCGCTGGAGATGCGATGGTAGGGGGCGTGGTGCTCAGCCACCGCGACCAGCATCAGCGGCACGCGGGAGGGATTGGACCAGTTCTTTTCGATGGCGCCAGCTACAACGCGGAAGTAGCGATCTCGATCCTTATTGGCCTCCTCATCTTTCGAACCATGGCCATGAAACATCGTTTGACCCGTTCCGCCATACGAAGCCGCGCCCAAGTGAGGCTCGGTGAGTTCGTCGCCCAGAGCCTCTTCCATCGTGGCCGGCACCTCTTCGATGAAGACTTCATCCAAGGCATCCTGGTTTCCGCCGCACAATTTGGCCGAGTGTCGCGTCAGTGCGAGCACGTGGTACCGGTCCGCTGACTGGGTCACGCGAATCAGCGGTTTGATGTGCAGCGAACGGGCAACCACGGCCATCTCGTCGACCGAACGCTGCAAATCGAAAACGTGGTCCTGGCCGTCGCGATAGAACCACGCCAGGCCGTCGGCCCGATGATTCCAGAATTCCCGATCCTGCTCCAGCTCCGCGAGACGTTTTTCAACGCCCGAGACGTCATCTGCCGTGAAGTCGTCCGATTGGCGAATCTGTTCAACCGCGGACTTCGCCAAATTCTTGAAGCGAATCGGATCCTGCTGATTCTGCGGGTGTCTTCTGTGAGTTGGCATGTAGATTGAAACACAGCCCGCCGGCTTGGCTGCCGGTTCAGATAGTTCTCGCAAAATGTCCTGGGTAATCTCTAGCATGAGGAGATGCTCGTTTCCTGCTGGGTGAAGAATAGGGTGAATGAACGCGGACTTGTTCTCGGAACACCGTTCTTAGAGCGTGTTAGAGCCCGCCTCTCTTGGAGGCCAATCCCGGTCATGGGCGCTTTCGCGATTCCGTGCGCGCCTTCTCCGCGATGTCATTCAATCGACGCTGCAGTGTGTTGGTTGCTTCCCGAATGGCTCGATCAACCGATGCGGATCGCACCTCAATGCTCACGGGTTGTTTGCTCGCGGGGCGAGCTTCCATGAGACATCGAATATCGTTCGAGCCCCCTTTGGTTTGGCTATTCTCGTCATTGAGATGGATTTCCACCCGAGTGATCCAGTCTTGGAATCGTTCGAGTGCTGCGGCGATTTCCGTTTGCCATTGGTCAATCTGATTTTCTTGCAGGTCGACTTGATTGTCGCTATTGATGATGATTTGCATGCTGAACACTTTCTTGTGATTGTGAGACACCGGCCCCAGACGATCGGGCATGGCTGGCGCTCCGGTGGTCGACAGTTTAGCTTAACAATGGATTCCGTTTGCGGGGGGGCTGGCGAGAAATTGGCGAAGGGGTAATGTGCCACGCGCTAACCGTGTCCAAATGGTTAACATGATGGTTAAACTCGGACATTTCGGATCGTATTCGCTGTTGAGACGCTGACGATGCACGGTTTCTGTGCCCAGGCCTGGCTACCGGTCGCCTTGATCGCCATTGCCCCGGCTGTACTACCAGCCGGTGATGTGATTCGCTTCGAACGCCAAGTGCTGACCGAGCAGTATTATTGCGATGGGGTGACGGCGGGCGACATTGATCGTGATGGGGATCTCGATATCGTGGCGGGGCCGTTTTGGTACGAAGGCCCCGATTTCACACGTGCCCACGCCTTCTATGAACCGGTTCCGCTTCCCAGGGAGCCGAGTCCGAGCAACAGCATGTTCAGCTTTGTCCATGACTTCAGTGGTGACGGGCGGCCCGACATCCTGGTTCTCGGACGCGTTCATAAGCATCCGGCAAGGTGGTATGAGAATCCCGGCAATGATGCCGAGCGTGACACGTACTGGCCCGTTCACTTTGCGTTCGAACGTGTTCGAGGTGAATCACCCGCGATGGTCGACATTGACAACGATGGGAAGGTCGAAGTGATTTGTCATTGGGATGGTCGTTGGGGTTGGATCGAACCAGACGCAGAGGATCCCTATCAACCGTGGCTGTTTCGTGCGATCGGCGCCGACGAAGGTTGGCCCCAGTTCTATCACGGTGAAGGAGTTGGCGATGTCAATGATGATGGCCGTGCAGACTTGGTGATCAACGACGGGTGGTACGAGCAACCCGACGCGTGGGATGGTCAGTCACATTGGACGTATCACCCGCATCGCTATTCGTCCGGTCGAGGCGGCGCGCAAATGTTCGTCGACGACGTCGATGGTGACGGCGATGGTGATGTCATTTCGGCGATCGACGCCCACGGTTGGGGATTGGCGTGGTACGAACAACGAAGGGGTGACGGCGGAATCCGTTTTCGCGAACAATTGATCATGGGGGATCGGTCCCAGCAAGATTTGTTCGGCGCGGCGTTTACCCAGCCTCACGCGCTCGACTTGGCCGACATTGATGGCGACGGCTTGCAGGACATCGTGACCGGCAAACGGCGATGGGCTCACGGTCCCGACGGTGACATTGAACCGTCGGCCGACCCGGTCGTCTATTGGTTTCGTTTGACCCGCAACGCTGATGGTTCGGTGCACTATCAGCCGCATCGCATCGATTCCAACTCGGGAGTCGGCGTGCAAGTCCTGGCCCGCGACGTCGATGGCGACGGAAGAACCGACGTGGCCACCGCGTCGAAGTTGGGCGTGTTCCTGTTTAGAAATCGCGGTGGTTGAGCGGGGAAGTCGCGGCGGGTGATTGAGTGGGTAGCAGTGGCATGTGTCGTGTGTTCCGGTTGGTTGTCTGGTTTATCTGCGTCGCCGGCGCAACAGGGCTGAGCGTTGAATCCGCCGAGGTCGACGAAGCGGTGGATCCCGGTTTCTGCATCATTCGTCCGGATGAGCCTGCCTCGGCGGAGATCTTCGCCGACTACCAAGGGCGTCGTTTTTACTTTTGTTGTGACTCGTGTCGCCGCGATTTTCTTTCCGATCCATCCCGATTCGACGGACTGTCGGCTTCATCACAAACAACTTTGCCGGCGAACCAAGCTCCCGAATCGGGTGTTCCCGATTCTTGGAACGCCGATTCGAGTCCGTACGCCAAAACGTTCTGGGGACGTGTTGGGCAGGCCATCCTGGTCTTGGGTAAAACGGGGCAATGGGTCAGCCAACGCTTGCATCTGGATGATGCGATCTCGCGTGGACTGGCTGTTGCCGCAACCGGATCCCTCTTGCTGATCCTGGGTTTGTGGAAAAGGCAAAGGCGGCGTGGTCTGCCTTTACGACCTCCGCTTGCCGTCGCCATGACCGCTGCCTTCGGGGTTCTGACCTTGTTCTACGCCGATCGATTGCGACATCAATTCGCCGATTCACAGACATCCTTGATGCAGAGCGAGACCGAACGATTGCGGCTCGAGAAGCGAAGTCAAGAGTTGGACGACCGGGACGCGATCCACTACGCGACCTTCCTTAACTTTGGTAATCCTCCAGTTCCGCGTCGGAGCAATTTGCCACCGAGTCTTCACAAGACCTACTTTCGGGGAAACGACGAGCGTTCCGATGAGATGCCTCACGGCGGCAACTACTTGACGGTGACATTCGACCTTTGGATCGAAGATGCCGATGGACGCAAGATCGAGGTGGGCAGCAAGGTCGTGGATCCCAATGGTCGGCCGAAACCACTGGAATTGGTCGTCCAATTCACCCGCGCTCCGGAAACCTCCAGTGGCTACTTTACCGATGAGTATATGAAGCGGATGTATGTGACGATGGAATCGGGTGAATTCCTCGGGCGTGATGAACCGGTTCGCGATCGTGTTTCGTGGGAAATGCTCGAGGAGAATCGCGTTTGGCGGGCCCGTTATCCGCTGCCGCTCGGAGTGATGGTTTGGGAAGCCGTTGAAACGGAGCTTCACCCACAACTCGTGCATCAGACCGACTCGAGGAGACCTCACGACCGAGGGGGCATCATCTATCTCTGCGAGGATCGCTTTGATCGCGGCCAATTGATCGGGGGGCGGTTTCACTACGCCATTCAATATGACTTGAGAACGAAAGACGGCATCATCAAGTCGGACTCCGATCTCTGGATGCAGGCGACCTACCGCGGACGGAACTTCGCGCAGTTGCAAATCGAGCGGGACGAGTGGCTCAGCAGCGATCCCATTCCGGCGAAGAACGCGGACCCTTAATTCGAAGGAGCGCAGCAAAAGTTTTCGAGCCGTCTTTCGTTGGATTTACGAGTCTCACAGTCCTGCTACTTTGGCGGTCTGGAT
>JARFQX010000934.1 GCA_029287555.1 Rubripirellula sp.
GGGTGAAGCACATTGGAAAGGAAGAACAGATGTGGATGGTTGACGTTGTTTCCCGAATTGTTCACGTGGCTACGGCGATCACGCTTGTCGGCGGCAGCATGTTCACGTTGTGGGTACTGATGCCAGCGGCGCGGGAACTGAGCGACGAAGTCCACCACAAGTTAGCCGCCGCAATCACTTCCCGTTGGAAGCGGTTCGTTCATGTTGGCGTGACGCTGTTCCTCATCAGCGGCCTCTACAACTACGTCCGGGCGATCCCCCAGCACCGCGGCGATGGTCTGTACCACGCCCTGGTCGGCACCAAGATGCTGCTCGCCCTCGGTGTTTTCTTCATTGCCGCCGCGCTGGTGGGGCGAAGTTCCGCGTTGGAATCGATGCGACAAGACCGGGGTAGGTGGCTGAAGATTCTGGTCACCCTTGCACTGGTCATCGTGGCGATTTCCGGTTTCGTCAAGGTGCGCGGCGTCCCTGCACCGATGTGATGGAGTTGCCGAGTCGGCGATCTGCACACCCGTCCCTTCTGCAAGCTTATCCAATCCTTTTCCGTTCAAGATCCCACGTGGAAGCTCGGGGGCCTGCTCACGTGCCGGTCCGTGCCCGCCATTGGACCTTTCCGCGATGCGTGGATCAGGCCCATCGATTACGATAGGTTGCTCCGATTCATCTCCCACCTCGCCTTCCCTCCTTTCGTGTACCAGGTGCGCATCATGCCCAAGAAAACCGCGGTTCAACGTTCCTCCTCTGCATCCATCGATCGTCGCGGATTCATGCGGGCGAGCGGGACGGCGGCGCTCTCGGCGGGGGTTTGGAGTGGTGTGGCGGCCAAGGAATCCAATTCGGCCAACGAGAAACTTAAGATTCTCTGCGTGGGAACGGCCAACCGGGCCGCAGCCAACATCAAAGGGATCGAGAACGAACAGATCGTCGGTCTTTGCGATGTCGACAAGAACTACCTCGATCGGGCAGCCGCCGAGTTCAAGGACGCGGCGACGTACGCCGATTACCGCGAGATGATCGCCCAGGAAGCTGATTCAGCCGACGCCATCCTGGTCGCCACGGCCGACCACAATCACGCGCCGGCGGCAATCCGTGGCATCAACGCCGGGCTGCATTGCTATTGCGAGAAACCGCTGACACACACGGTCCAGGAGGCACGGCTGATCGCCCGGGCGGCCGAGGCGAAAGGCGTTGCGACCCAGATGGGGACCCAGATTCACGCCGAGCCCAATTATCGACGCGTCGTAGAAATCATTCAGTCCGGGGCCATCGGCGATGTCCGCGAGGTCCACGTGTGGGTCATCAAGAGTTGGGGCGGTGGTGATCGTCCCGAAGGCGGTGAGACGCCGCCGGCAAACCTGAGTTGGGATCTTTGGCTCGGACCGGCGCCAGAGCGCCCCTTTGTGCCCGGTCGTTATCATCCGGCGCAGTGGCGCCGCTGGTGGGACTTTGGCCAGGGAACCCTCGGCGACATGGGATGCCATTACATGGACTTGCCGTTTTGGGCGTTGAAACTGCGCCATCCCCTTTCCTGCGAGGCGTTTTCGAACGACGAGAAGGTTCATCCCGAAACCTGTCCTCTTGGCCTGACCGTCAAGTACCAGTTTCCCGAACGCGGCGATTTGCCTCCCGTTGAGTTGACCTGGTACGACGGCAACATGACACCGCGCGAAGTGGCCGGGCAACGTGTGCCCGGAAGTGGTGTGATGTTTGTCGGCAGCGAAGGTGTCATGTTTGCGAATTACAGCACTTATAAGTTGTTTCCGTCCGACAAGTTTGCAAAGTTCGAGCCGCCCGCTCCCACCATTCCCGATTCGATCGGTCATCACGCCGAGTGGATCCGTGCTTGCAAGGACGGATCACCCACCCTGTGCAACTTTGATTACTCGGGCGCACTGACCGAATCGGTATTGCTTGGGAACGTCGCGTACCGCACGGGCAAGAAGCTCCTTTGGGATGCAGTGACCTTGAAGGCAACCAATTGTCCGGAGGCGGATCAGTACCTTCGCAAATCGTATCGCAAAGGATGGGAGGTCGAGGCTGACGTCTAGCTCGGTCCAAATGAAACGGAATTCTTTTTCGCCCACCGCCTATCTCGCTTCGGCGGCCGGAATGCGTCGAAGCGATCCCCTGTTTGTTTTTCCTTTTTGGCTCGGAGGAATCCCATTGCACCGCTTGACCTTGTTGCTTGCCGCCGCCGTCATTCTCTCGGGATGTGGTCCTGCCGCCAGCAAGCGTGCGGCGACTGAAACCAATTCAGACGGCGAATCGGAGGTCGCGGAGGCGACAACGACTGAGTCGCCTGAGGCACGGCCCGTTGCCGAGCCGGCGGATGATCCGGATGCAGCCGCCCAGGTCGAGGCGATCGCCGAAAAGGTTCGCCGTGACGGCAACGGGCGGATCATTGACGTGGATTTCCGCGGTGGGCAAGTTGCTGCCAGTGACCTCGAGCCGCTCAGCAAGTTACCGATGCTCCGGGCCGTTCGTTTGGCAGGAACGGGTGCGGACGATGACGCGGTTCAGTATTTGGGGGAGATCGCTTCGCTGGAAGATCTGGACCTGCGTGATTGCCCCGTCAGCGATGCGGGGCTTGCCCATCTGAGCTCACTTCCCAAGCTAAAAGCGCTCCGTCTGAGTGGCAAGAGCGGCGAGTGCTCTGTCAGCGACGACGGGATGGTGGAGGTTGGCAAGCTTGGTTCGTTGAAAGTGCTGGCGCTCGACTTCCTGTGGATCAGCGAAGAAGGGCTGGCATCTTTAAAGAATCTGAAGTCTTTGCAGGAGCTCTATCTGGCCGGCACCACGATCGGCAACGAGGCAATCAAGATGCTGGCCCAGTACCCCAATCTGCGAAAGCTGCGACTGGCGGGCAATCAAATCGACGGAGAAGGTGTCGCGGCCCTACCGGGGCTGAAGCAGTTGGAGGTTCTTGATCTCAGCGAATGTCTTCAAATCACCGACCAGGACACCGGTCCGTTGGGAGAATTGACCGCGTTGAAGGATTTGAATCTATGGCGCGTGAATCTTTCGGACGAAGGGATCGAACCGCTCGCCGGGCTGAAATCGATCGAGCGTCTCAATCTAGACAATACAAGGTTGAGCGACCAAGGACTTGCGGCGCTTAGCGGCTTGACGAAGCTCAAATTCCTGCACCTTGGCTCGACGGCAATCACGGACGAAGGTCTGGTACACCTCGGGGGACTCAAGGACTTGGAAAACTTGATCGTGACCCGAACGGCGGTCACGGCCGAGGGCGTCGCAGAGTTGAAGCAGAAACTTCCCGGGACGGAAATCCAACTGAAATACATCGGGGGTGAGTAGGCCCGGCCCGCGGTATTGAATGGGCCCGACGCGCGGTCTTGAATGGGCCCGACGCGCGGTCTTGAATGGGCCCGACGCGGGGAAGAAGCCGAGAGTTGGCGGGCCGTTCTTCCGTTCAACACCTGAAGCTCTCCGGGGATTTCGAAGCGGACGAGGCTGGGATTTCAACGTGTAGACGGCATCAACGAACGCAGCGACGCCGATCCGGCAAAAGTTCTTGCTCGGCGCCGGATCGTTGTTCGGTGCCGGATTTGTGCTTCGCTTGATTCGGCGTGGTTCGAATTCCCGGACACCCTCAAATACCTTACAGTGTCGCGAGAATTCGACCTTCTCACGTACCTGTGGCGATCATGCCTGATGCATCTTCCGACCTCTTTTCGGGCCAGAAGAGGTTGTTCTTGCTGGACGGAATGGCCCTCACCTACCGCGCCCATTTTGCCCTGGTGCGAAGTCCTCGCTATACGTCCGGGGGCCTCTGCACTTCGGCCGTCTTCGGTTTAGCGACGACGGTGTTAGACCTGTTGGCGCGCGAGCAGCCCACCCACATCGCGGTCGCCTTCGATACCTCGGAACCGACCCAGCGGCATCTTGATTTTCCGGACTACAAGGCTCAGCGTGACGAGATGCCTGAGGACATCTCGACCCAATTGCCCTACATCGATCGGTTGTTCGAAGCACTGAACATTGCCGTGATCCGCATCCCGGGTTACGAAGCGGATGACATCATCGGCACGCTTGCCCATGAGGGTGTTGGGCACGGGTTCCGCACTTGGATGGTCACGCCGGACAAAGACTTTGAGCAACTCGTTACGGAGAATGTCTTGATTTACAAGCCCGGTCGGCGCGGATCGGAAGCGGAAGTGATCGGTGTTGCCGACGTGTTGCAGAAATGGGGGATCGAGCGCGTTCAACAAGTTATCGACATCCTCGGTTTGATGGGCGATGCGAGTGATAACATTCCTGGCGTGAAGGGAATCGGGCCAAAGACCGCACAGCAATTGATCAGTAAGTACGGAACGATTGAGAATCTGCTCGTCCATACCGACGAATTGAAGGGGAAGCAGCGTGAGCGTTTGGAAGAGCAGGCCGAGATGGCTCGATTGTCCAAGCAATTGGTTACGATCCAGTTGGACGTTCCCCACCAAATCGACTTCGAATCGCTAGAACACCGTCCGCTCGATAAGGAGAAGCTGAAGCCGTTGATGATGGAATTGGAGTTTGACACGCTCGGCAAGCGAGTTTTCGGAAAGAGCTTTTCCTCGTCGTCAACGCGTGCCAAGGTGATCCGTGAGAAACGCGAAACGGAGATCCAGGCGACATTGTTTGACGACCCGGTCGAGGAGAAGACGATCAAGGATGTCAAACATACGTACAAATCGATCGTCACCGCCGACCAGCGTCGCGATTTGATCGGCCAATTGGCGCAGCAGCCGAGATTCTGCTTTGACACCGAAACAACGGGCCTCAATCCGCGCCGCGCCCTGCCCCTGGGGATTGCATTTTCGTTTGAGCCTCATACGGGCTACTACGTCGTTTGTGGAGACAGCGAAGAGGAGGCGATGGAGGTGCTCAACGAGTTTCGCGGTCTGCTGGGCGAGGCGTCGATTGGCAAGATTGGCCACAACCTGAAGTATGACCTGACACTGCTGCGGTGGCATGGCATAGAAGTCGACGGCGAGTTGTTTGACACGATGTTGGCCCATTCCATGAAAGAGCCCGAGATGCGGCATGGTCTCGACTATCTGTCCAAGCT
>JARFQX010000989.1 GCA_029287555.1 Rubripirellula sp.
GAGCGAAAGCTTTCAGTCCTTGTCAGCGATTGCGGTCGCCTGTGTCGGGGGCGTCACACCTTGCGGTGCCTGTCGACAATTTCTGATCGATTTTGGCTGCGAAGTCGCTATCCTTCTGGTCAATGTCATCGATGGAGGTTACCGCGAGGTCAAGCTCGCGGATTTGCTTCCCGATGCGTTCGACGCCACCAAGATTCCCGAGCACCCCTGAGCAGGTCACGCTGAGCAGGTCACGCTGAGCAGGTCACGCTGAGCGGGCAATGCTGAGCGGGCCAAAGATGCCTGGGAGCCGATCAGGTTGTGGGCGACAGTTCGTAGCGCTTCTGCGAGATCAGCTCCAACAAGGCGCGTTGTGGTTTGACGAATTTGTCAACGCCCTGTTCCATCAGCACGCGGTGCATCGCATCGACGTCAACCTTCCTGTCAATTTCGTTCTGGATCGACTCGGCAGGCATCTGGTCAACGGTGCGTTCAAAGCGGATATCACTTTGCGCGATCGCTTCGTTAGTCTGCGGAGGATTCGTTTGAATATCGCTCCCGGCGAGCGCTTCGACGTACTTCCACGGAACTTCGCTCGGATCCTTCGTACCCGTACTGGCGAAGATCAATTCCTGCTCGAGCGGAAGCCGCTTGTCGGACCAGAATGATCGGTTGTCTTGCCGGATCCGCTTGGCGTTGAGGATGCCGACCATGCCCTGGGCGTCGGCCGAAAGGTCTACCTCGGACTTGGTATAGACGTCGATCCGAGAGATAAAGATGCTGTAGACACTCTTGAATCCATCCAGGTTGGGTCTCCGCTGGGCTCCCCGCCAAACGGCTTCCCGGGCCTGGGTGTACTGGTCAGGGGTAAAGATCAACGTGACATTGACGGTCACTCCCGCGGCCACCAGTTCCTCAAGCGCAGCGAGCCCGGCCGGCGTGGCCGGAACCTTGATCATCCGATTCGCGTGCCCACTTGCCCATTGCTTGCCTGAATCGATGTAAGCATCGGTGCGCTGAGCATCGCTGAGCCCAACGTCCGGAGCCTCGAGGATTGGATCGAGTTCAAAGCTGACCCAGCCCGCATTGCCACCTGTTTGCTGATGCACGGGCGTGAACTTCTTCTGGGCATCAATCACCAATTGATCGGTCAGGGCCCAGGCAACAGCTTCATCGTCGTGTCCGGCGGCAAGCAGCGACTCGATGCTGCGGTCCAAAGCGCCTTCCTCGACGATTCCGGAAATAATCGCTGGATTGCTCGTCGCACCCACCGCACCCCAGGCAAGATTGCGATCAACTTCCGAAGGCTCGACTGAATCGAGGTACAACTTGGTTCCCGTTTCGATCAACGAGCGAATGGATCGGGACATTAACATTAGCTCCGTCGGGAGTGGCTTGACAGTTTGCGGACGGAAAGGCGGCTGCAAAGCCCCTCCTCACAAATCCATCCTACGTTTTGCGTGCGTCAACCAGAAGACCGGAGCGTCGTCGCATGCGCGAGATAGCCTCCAGGAATCGTCCATCGACGGACAATCTCGGACCCTTCAATCGAGAGGGGCCACAGCGATTCGAGCCTCCACCGAGCCTTTGTTAAATCTGAAAGAAGTTCGCGTTTTGAAAAGCGATGCATGAACATCTCGGCGATGCCTCGGTAGGCGTAGGTCGCATCGCCGAACTCGCACGTCGAATCGAATCTCGATCGCCACCAGGATCGCACCAGTTCGCGGCATCCACCCGCCTCACAGAGCGCGGCCCAGCGGTGATGAACATGGACGAGAAGGCTGCCGCCCGGCTTTACCACCCGGGAAACATGATGCAACATCTGCTGCCGTTTGGCCCGGCCTTCGATCATCCCAATCGTGCTGAAGAGGCAGACCGCGTGGTCGGCCGAATGATCGGCGAGACAATCCAGTTGGACGAGGTTGGCTCGGAGCGGTAGCACGCAACCAAAATCGCCAGGCGCATTGCATGCGGTCCATTTGCTCTCCATCACCTCCAACATGGATTGGCTTAGGTCGATGGCAATGACCTGATAGCCCCGCGTGGCCAGGGGGATCGCCGCGCGGCCACTGCCGCAGCCCAAATCGAGCACCATTTCGCGACGATCCGATCCGGGAAACACCCTCGAGAGGATCTCTTGGTCGAGGCGGCATAGCGGAGTATCAGCCACAAACGCGTCATAGTGGTTGGCGATCGACCTCTCGTTGACATAGTCCCAAGTTCCGGGCGCCACCCCCGGAGGTCTTCGCCAGTGGGGAGCCGGCGGCAGCGCCCGCGATGCCCGCCGGCGCTGCGCACGCGCGTCGGCGTGCGACGGAATCTTCGGGGGCTGGTTCACTTTCGGGTCGCGTTCCTATAATCCGATTCGTTTTGGGCGTGCTTGGGGCGTCCAACCCCTAGCTCGTTGTCGGATGGCCGCTGGCAGACCTCTCTCTGTGGTCGCTTCTCGGGCGCTTCGACGCCGTGCCAGTCATTGTGCTGGCAGTATAGGAACACCTGTCAAAACACCCAAACTCGGACACTCAAGGGAGCCCTGACATGATCAAGGTCGGCATCAATGGTTTCGGTCGTATCGGCCGCATGGTATTTCGCTGCTCAGTCGATCGACCAGACATCGACGTGGTCGCAATCAACGACCTCCTCGATGTCGATTATCTCGCCTATATGCTGAAGTACGATTCGGTCCATGGCCGGTTCAAGGGTGATGTCACCACGAAGAATGGCAAGATGTTGGTGAACGGAAAGGAAATCCGCGTCACCGCTGAGACCGACCCTTCCAAATTGGCGTGGGGGGATATTGGCGCCGACGTCGTGGTTGAATCGACCGGCATTTTCCTGACCGCCGACGGCGCCCAGGGCCATATCGACGCCGGAGCGAAGAAGGTCGTGATGTCGGCCCCTTCCAAGGATGACACGCGGATGTTCGTGATGGGCGTCAACGACGACACCTACAACGGCGAGCAGTTTGTTTCCAACGCGTCTTGCACCACCAACTGCTTGGCACCCCTGGCCAAGGTGGTGCATGACAACTTTGGCATCAAACGAGGCCTGATGACCACCGTGCACGCCGCCACCGCGACGCAAAAGACAGTCGACGGTCCCAGCAAAAAGGATTGGCGTGGTGGCCGCGGCATTCTGGAAAACATCATTCCTTCGAGCACCGGCGCGGCGAAAGCAGTGGGCAAGGTCATCCCTGACTTGAATGGCAAGTTAACCGGGATGGCCTTTCGCGTTCCAACCTCCGATGTTTCGGTCGTCGATTTGACCGTCGAACTCGATAAGGAAGCATCCTACGAGGATATTTGCGCGGCCATGAAGGCCGCCTCCGAAGGTCCGATGAAGGGAATCCTTGGTTACACCGAAGACAAAGTTGTTGCCACCGACTTCCGCGGCGAAGAGTGCACCTCGGTATTCGACTCTGGCGCCGGCATTCAACTCGACAAGACCTTCGTCAAGCTGGTCTCCTGGTACGACAATGAATGGGGCTATTCCTGTAAAGTGCTCGACTTGGTCAACAAGATTTCGAGCTAGCCCCCCTCGGGCTGGCAATTTCCCGGGTTCGATTTGGCCCCGGGATCTTCCAACGAACACCGCCCGGCGCATGACGTCTTGGGCGGTTTTTCATGAACGCTCGTGGGTCACTTTTCGACGCCCCAGATGCAAGCGGTTGCGATTCGTTAGACTACTGGTCATGAAACAAATCATCGCCGTCGTCCGCCCCCACCTCGCCGAAGAAGTTCTGACGAGCCTCCGCCGGGCTCCGATTGAAGCGCTCAGCGTCACAGAAGTCAAAGGCTACGGGCGACAAAAGAGCTACCTGGACGAGTACCAGGAGACCGAATACTCGCAAGCCTTTGTCCCCAAAGTCGAAATTGCCCTTTGGGTCGACGATTCGCGTTGCGATGAGATCCTGCAAAAGATTACGGGAGTGGCCCGCAGCGGACGTATTGGCGACGGCAAGATATTTGTCTTGCCGGTCGCGGAGTATCTCTGATCCGTCGTGACCAAGAAACAAGCCGCGGCGCCGTTAGCTCGGCAGTCTTACGCCGACGGTTTCGCCAGGCGCCGTTTCCTGTAACGACGCCGCGCGATCAACAACCCTCCTAGCCCTAAGAATGCGAGGCTTGAAGGTTCAGGAACCGCGACGCCCTGGATTTGAGAAAATGGGATCGCGTCCGAATTCGCATCGATGAATCCGTCGGAAGGCTGAACCAAGGCGAGCAGCACATCCGGATTCGCGTCGAGAACGGACGAAATGGTTCCCGAGGTTGTCGCGGTCAGATTGAAGTCAAGAATCTGAACGTTCGTTCCAGGCCCCACCCCCCCAGTCGAAGCTCCGGCGGCCACATTGTAAAAAGCGCCCGTATTGTTGAAGAAGATGGGAACGCCGGGATTCGAGATCGGCCCCTCGGTGTCGGTTGATCCCGTCTGGTCGCCCAGCGTCGAGAAGTTGCTCGGCGGATTTGCCAGGCGATTCACATTGATGTTGTCAAACGGCGGTTGAGGATTCGTGATAACGAAAGTATCGGGTCCGAGATCCAGCTTATCCGAGTCGAAAATGATGGTCATGGAATAGGCCCCCAGTCCCGTGACCGAGGTTTCCGTGATTTCCAAATTGACCGCTGCTTCAATCGTTTCCCCAGCAGTAACGTCGATCGTACTCTGAAGGCCTGCGGCCGACCTGTCCAAGTCAATGGAAAGGACGATGTCGCCAAAGCAATTCGAAGCCCCAAACAAAATCACGGGGATCCACAGATAAGAGCGCATGCTTAGAATCCAATTCAGAAAAGTTGTCGAAGCAAAGTATATGTGGCGGATTTCACTGACGCCGCGTTGACTTGAGAAAATGCAGGTAATTCAACGCCCAGACCCCTCATGCAGTGGCCTCAACTCCCCGACTACGGATGTATCCTTCGCTGGCCCGAGGATGGCCAGGGCTTCATCCATCCGGACGACGTCCCAGTCGCGACCCGCTGCATCCCGAGCGCAAGAGTCCTTCGCCGGGAATACTTCGACGGCGTTTACTATCACTACCGCTACGGATCGGTGCGTTTTCGGCTGCGTCCTACGATGTGGCTAAAAGTCAAAAGCGATGGAATCGATATCGGTGATCTGGTCGAAACAACCGGTATCGGCATGGAACGGGAACTGTTTGTTGCCCAGGTCTGGGGAATGTATTTCGTGTCTCGCAAGGGATGCATTCTGTACCGCCTTCGCCGCGCCGACACGAAGGTGCCGCAACTCTACTCCGCCGACCAACTCCGCTTGTTGAGCGACAAAACGTCGCTTCGCCCTGGTGACACCAACCATCCCGCGCCGAAGTGGTCCGGGACTTCCGAAGGCTCGTTGGAATTGGAGTGATGCCCCGATCGGATCGCGTGGGCCGTCTCGGCTCAGCACGGTTCGACTCAGTCTGGCGACGCTTCGGGCCAAGCAACTTCGGCCCCTTGCGGCTCGATGCGATGGAAGCCGTCACCGAGAGGGTCGGTCGCGTAGTGGTATGTGTAGGCGGGCCCCACAAACGCCGAGCGGGCATCGCGTACATCGACCACGACACGGCAGTAAAGGTCTGGCTGTCCCAGTTGATTGGTTCCTTCGATCTCATCCAGGACCGCCAAGACCTCGGGCATGGCCTCAGCGGGAAACCGCCATCGTTCGCCGCGTACCCGATCTGCTCCGGCTTTCATGGCGGGATAATCGGAACGTCCGTAGAGCCGCCCCCAAACCCAAGCCTCTTCGATGGCGATCGGCTCGCGTGGCCACATTGCCTCGCGGCACTGCCCACGCTTGAGCGTCCCATAAACAAAAATGGCATCAATCGAAATCGCCGTATCTTCAACACCCATCGTGACCTCGAATCTCCAATCGCCATCTCACCGCGTAACCGGGACCGAGAGCCGATCCAAAGGCGAATCGAGATGGGCGGCCTATCTTGGTGACTGCCCCACCGTGTCCGAGGTCGCCCAGTTTTTCTTCACCCTCCATTTTCAAGGAGGGTCGCGCCTGAGCGAGGGGAGGTTTCACTCAGTCGCCCTCTCGCAGTCGCCCTCTCGCTGACGCTCGACTCTCCCGGAGGAAGTGCGATGCTAAACCAATATGATTCAACAACTTAAATACCGGACGACCTCGTCAGACGGCGAGGGCTGCCTTACGATAAATGCTGTTCCTTATATCACTGGTCTCCCCGAACCAGAAAGAGTCGAATGACAGTTGATCCCGGTTTTGCTTCCGCCCTGCAAGCGCATTCCATCGAACTGGAGGACGCCGTCGCGTGTCGATTGGAAGCTTACGTTCGTGTGTTGTGGGATTGGAACGAGAGGTTGAATCTTACCCGGCACACGACTTGGGATCTGTTCGTCTCGCGGGACCTTCGCGACTGCCTGCAACTTGCACCGTTGATTCGGTCCGGCGAGGACGTGTTGGACTTGGGCAGCGGAAATGGAATTCCCGGCATCCCACTGTGTATCTTGCGTGCTGACATTGAGGTATCGCTTGCCGAGTCGGTTGCCAAGCGAGCCAAGGCCTTGGGAGAGATCATTGGCGACCTTGGCCTGCCTATCCCAGTCTATGGGGCGCGGGGGGAAGATCTTTTGGAGGATTTCCGCTTCACGACCGTCGTTTCTCGGGCCGTGGGCAGTCTCGCCAAATTCTGTCGTTGGGTCGGCCCGCATTGGCAGAACGTTGATCGCCTGCTGCTAATCAAAGGCCCGAAATGGGTCGAGGAGCGGGGCGAAGCAAGGCACCTGGGACTGCTCAATGGACTTGAGATTCGACGTGTTGCCTCCTA
>JARFQX010000991.1 GCA_029287555.1 Rubripirellula sp.
CGCCAATTGATTCGAGCACGATCAACGTCGCGAGCGACTGAGCACGAGCACGACTAGCAATTCACAATTGCGCACAGTTATTTAGTAGCCCAAGTCGGAGACTCGGCTAACGACAAGATCGATCCTCGCAGAAGAGTAATCCTCCGAAAGCCGCTTCGTCTGACGAGCTACTTCAACAGGACAGCTACTTCAACAGGAACCCGGTCATCGACCAACCGTCGTTGGTGGTTTCAAAGTAGCTGCCGCCCTCCGACAGGTATCGTTCGATCTTTTCGATGGGGGGAAGGGTGTCGGCTTCGAGCGGATCGGGATCCTCCTCTTCGTCCTCGGCTTCCAAGAAACGACGGTAAAAGGACGCCAAGACCGACCCACTATCTTTCAACTTTCCCTGACGCAGCAACTCGTATTTGGCACGAAGCGACAGTTTCATCCTCACCGCGCGGTCGAAAGCGGGCGTCTGGCAGCCAAGATCTTTAAGTGATTCGACTACTTGTCGAATCGATGGTTGTCCCGCCAAGCCGTCGTCGCTTCCATCTCTGATTCGCTTGGCGATCAGCGTCAAGAGATCGGAGTGATTGGAAAACATCAGGTAGGGAGAGTCCGACCCGGTGCCCTGATCGACCATTGCGATTGCCCAGTGGTCCAGCAGCGGAGGCGGCTCGTCGATCTCCTCGTCTTCAAAACCGAGATCCAGGTCCTTGAACAGGTCTTCGTCAAAATCCTCGTTCTTGCCATCGCGTTGAACGCGCCAGATCTCCGTCTCGGGAAGGTCGGTCAACAGCTTCGCATCGGGCTCGACTTCCATCGCCTTGCGAATCGCCGTCTTAATCGCATCGGCGTCACTGACGCGGATCGCGATCAGCATCCGTTCCGATCGCAGGTCGGCCGGCACGGTGTTATCGGTGATCACGATCACCTGGTCATCCAGATTGGGCAGCACATTCTTGGCAATGTCAATTTGCGGACCGTCCTCGTCGTCCCGAATGCCATCGATGATGTCGCGGAAGATCTCGTCCCCCAAGGCTTCGTTGATCAAGGACTCCGACGCCCAGAACGTCTCCTCGATCTTGAGGTTCAAGCGATTGAAGCTGGCCGCTTCACCATGCACCCAGGCGGGAATGTCCACGCTGGGCACATTGGGGAACTGCAGCATGCGGGCCGCCTGCTCGTACCGGTCGGGCTTCTCGGTCGTCGGCGGAGCCAGGATCCAACCTCGATGCAGCACGTCGTAACGATTGCCGGCGATGGAAAAGACACCACCCGCCGCTTTGACCGCGTCGAATCCCTGATTCTCAAGCAACTTCAGTATGTCGACGTCGTTACCACGATCGATTTCGAGTGACTCTCGGATGATACGACCCATTTGGAAAGGTCGGGCGAACCATTCGCCTGAAATGATCCCGCCTCCCTGCTCGAGCGGCGCGCGAATCGCCTGTCCGGATCGTGACAGCACGGTCTTGAAATCATCGTCGGTCGATAACGGATCGGACTTTGGCTCCCCCGCGATGGCATCGAGAAGGTCCGTGACGACCGAGTCACGATCGGCCGCGATGATTCGCGTGTCATCGAGAGCAATGGCGATCTGCTCGACCTTCAGTTGGCCCGGTTTGGGCTTGTTGTTGTAAACACGAATCGTCTGGTCCCGATGGTTCAGCTCCGAGCGTTGCCAGCCACCTGCCTGCAGGTCTTCGTCAATCTTGGCTACGGCTTGATCCGCCTTTTCCCTCAAACCGCGAATGTCGGCGATGACGCACAACGCGAAAGGTCGACGTTTGTCGTTCTCAAACGGCAACCAGGCAACCACCGCTTCCCCCGAGGCAATCTCGTACAGATCCTGCGGCCGCAATCCGACCTTGCTGCCAAAGGACTCCAAGTAATTCAGGGTCCGTTCCCGCTGCGCTTCGATGTACGGCTGCATCGATTCGTCGTCGAGCAACTGGCCAATTCGGGTCTTGTCCCAGGCATCACAGAAGCGGGGGACATTGGGGACTCGCACCAATCCAGCAAGCGAACCGGGCAGCACGTCGATGGCGGCGACGTAGCCGTTGTCGCCGCCTTCCGGTGGTACTTCGCCGACGTCCGCTTGCTGGGTTCCCGAATCCTGGCCGCAGACCCGACGGAGCGGTGGTGCAGCGACGCCAATCAACAGCACAAGAGCGATCCAAGATGCCCTGCTCCTTGGCCGGACGCTGCCCATTGGTCGGCAGGTTTGTCGAGGACCTGATATTGAGAACATACGGATTCCGTTAAAAAGGATGAAGAGGGCGTTGGCCGTACATTTGCGAAGTAGAAGCCAGCCAGTATGGTATCGAACTCGTTTTGACGCCGAAACGCCCGGAAACCGCTTGGCCTCGCGGGGTAGCCGGCGAGGGCTTGTCTCACGTTGGATGTCGCAATATGAGTCAAAGCGGCGTCGTTGCGAGGCCAATCGCGTCGCGATGAGACGAAATCGGTTCGAAAAGTCCGCCAGGACCCACCGCGGGGATGAATCGACCGACCCGTGGGCCCAGCCGACCCGTGGGCCCAGCCGACCCGTCGATCAGGCCGACCCGTGGATCAGGCCGACCCGTGGGGGCAGGCAGCGGGACCGAAAAAGACACGTTTTACGGCACGAAAAGCCGATATCTCCGCGATTTCCCCGCTTCGAGATTTCTCGCTCACCGATTCCGCCCGCCCTCCCCTGCCCCAACGTCCCCTGTTCGTTGCCCCGCAGAGATCCCTGTTTCTTCTCGAAGGAGACCCGTGTGAAGACTGTGCTCCCGAATGTGCTTGCTTCACGTTACGCCAGCGAAGCGATGGTCGATTTGTGGTCGCCCCAGCGAAAGGTCAAGCTCGAACGGGAGTTTTGGCTCGCCGTGATGGAAGCCCAACGCGATCTCGGCGTCGAGATTCCGGATGAGTCGATCGAGGCCTACCGCCGCGTCGTCGGCAAGGTCGATTTGCAATCCATCGATGACCGCGAGCGAGTGACCCGGCACGATGTCAAGGCCCGAATCGAGGAGTTCAACGAACTGGCGGGTTTTGAGCAGATCCATAAGGGGATGACCTCTCGCGATCTGACCGAGAACGTCGAGCAGCTCCAGATTCGTTGCGGGCTCGAGTTGGTCCGCGACCGTGCCTCGGCCTGCTTGGACCTGATCGGTCAACGGGCGGCCGAGTATTGTGAATTGGCGATGGCGGGCCGGAGCCACAATGTGCCCGCGCAAGTCACCACGATGGGAAAGCGGTTTGCCAATATCGCCGAAGAATTACTGGTCGCCTTCGATGGGCTCGAAGCGATCATTCACCGATTGCCGCTGCGAGGAATCAAGGGTCCGGTCGGAACCCAGCAAGACATGCTTGATCTGCTACATGGAGACGCGGACAAGCTCCAGGCCCTGGACGAACGGATTGCCGAAATCCTCGGTTTCGAAACGTGGTTTGATTCGGTTGGCCAGGTCTACCCCCGCTCGCTCGATTTTGAAGTCGTGACGATGTTGGCCCAGCTCTCTTCGGCGCCGGCCAACTTTGCTCGCACCTTGCGTCTGATGGCGGGCGCCGAGCTGGCGACCGAGGGATTTCGGCCGGGCCAAGTAGGATCGTCGGCGATGCCGCATAAGATGAACGCACGATCTGCCGAGCGGATCGATGGGTTCTGCGTGATCCTGCGCGGCTACGTGACGATGATCGGCGGTTTGCTCGGGGATCAGTGGAACGAGGGAGATGTCAGCTGCAGCGTGGTGCGGCGGGTCGCCCTGCCCGATGCCTTCTTAGCAATCGACGGCCAGCTCGAAACGTTTCTAACGGTGCTTGAAGACTTTGGTGCCTACCCGGCGGTGATCGATCGTGAACTACGGCGCTACCTTCCGTTTCTCGGGACGACCAAGATTTTGGTTGCTGCCGTCAAGGCCGGCGTGGGCCGCGAAACGGCTCACGAGGCGATCAAGGAACATGCGGTAGCCGCCGCGTTGGAGATGCGCGAGAACGGGACGGACGAGAACGACTTGATCGAACGATTGGCGGCCGACGATCGCATTCCACTCGATCGCGAATCGCTGCAAGCGGCCATCAACGATGTCGACTTATTCATTGGCAACGCCCCGGCCCAAGTTCGCAACGTGGTCGCCAAGATTGCAGCGATCAGGAAACGCTATCCGGAGGCGGCCGCCTATCGACCGCAGTCGATTCTCTGACCCGGTCAAGATGCGAGAGTTACCAATGGGAGCGAATTCGGTTTCGACGACGTGGAGAACCGAGTTTCTTCCAGCACCGAGCGAGGGTCGCTTCGACCTTGAGAAGCTCTCGATCCAGTTTGGCTCCGCTTGTGAAAGCGGGCTGCTCCCGAAACGTTGCTGAAAACCGAAGCAACGCCCGGACAGCTTTGACGTCTTTTCGTTCGAGGGCAGTTTCGCGCGCGGTGGCGACCCTATGTTGGAATGTAATGCTCAGCGGACAGGAACGGGTGCGAGCCTCATCCGCGGGCAATTCTTGGGCACGTACTCCAACGGCACTCGATAGTACAAGAAAGGCGGGGAGAAAGGCTTTCAATCCAAGTGCGCGAAGCATTTTTCAACCGTTACCTTTTTGACATAGTCGGTCACTTTCCAGATTATGGCTCGGAAAGCGAGTTGGTTCGACCAGGATATCGACGAAGTCGATCCGCTTAGCCGCTCAATGGACATACCGCTGCGGATTCGACGCAGTTTCTCCACGATCGGGTTCAAGACTTCGAGAAGTACGCAGCGAAGGAACTCAGCGAACTCGCCTCGGACGATGCATCCGAAGGGGCTTAGCTAGTGTCCGTCCGGAAACTTGTCAGTTGGCGGATTTTAGCCGATTTCATGGTCGCCGAGTTCTCTGAAGATCACGCGGGTGCAAGCTTTTGACTTGCCAGAATGCTTGTCAGGTGTGCCAATCTTACGATGCGTGCAGACCGGTCGCCATCAATTGTTTCGCTATGCCAAATTGAAACTACGGGAACGCTAAGCCGCTCGGCGAAGGCTGTGTGCTGACACACTACTTGCGTGTTGCTCGGACAGCAACTGCTTGCCCAGGGTGTGAAGGTTGCGGCCAAGAACCGCCAAGCCAAAATAGCGTTCAAAGCCGATCTCGCTGCGATCGCGACAACGCTTCAGTCCGTTGCCTCGCTGCAACGCGCCAATTGCTGATTCCACGCCGCTGTGACGCAAGCGGGTTTGATGGAACTTCACGCTTCCGTGTTTCAATCGCTCCGCATACTGACCGGGATGACGTGGCAAGACACAAACGTCTCTGACAATCTTGCGCAAAGCCGCTTCGTTTTCTTCGCTATGAAAGCCGCGATCAAATGACGCTGTTTCGATTTGTCCGGAGTGTTTCTGCTGAGCAAGCGTGGTCTGCTCGACCACCACGTCCTGGTCTTTGGCATCGCGATCCATCAAGTGATAGTGGCTGATAAATCCTGCCGCGTCTTCGTAAACCAGAACCAAACGTCCATACTGATTCGCCTGCCCCGCTTTGCCACGACGATATAACTGCGTGTGAGTTTCAAACAAACTGAATAGCTTGTCGCAATTGGGAACACTCTCGCCCAGCAGAACCCGCCGGTAAGCAGTGTCGCAG
>JARFQX010001007.1 GCA_029287555.1 Rubripirellula sp.
GCGTCTTTCTGGCGATAAAGGGGTGTGCGCTGTTGGAGTGAGGGCGGCGACACCTTAAATACAGCGTCGTGCTATCGCCGGTTTGGTCGGTCGCGACTGGGGGTTGGTGCGGTCTCTTCGGCGTTGCGCGGACGCTTCGGCAAACCTAACCGTTTTTCGGCACCCTTGCGTCCGTCGTCAGGCGTCCCTTCCGGGACCATCAGCGGAACGGGCGGGGCGTGCCGGATCGCTTACGTGAAGAGCCTTGGAAAGGTACGATAATGTTCGATCCATTCAATCAGCCCACGGCGACGTTCTGGCCGACCGTCATCGAGCAAAGTACGCGCGGCGAGCGTCCCTATGACCTGCCTTCGCGCATGCTTCGCGATCGCATCATCTTCGTTGCCGGGCCGATCGACGATCACGTCTCGACGTCGGTGTGCATGCAGCTTCTGTTTCTCGAATCCGAGAACCCGAAGAAAGAGATCGCCATGTACATCAATTCTCCGGGCGGCGTGGTGACGTCGGGGATGGCCATCTACGACACCATGCAATTCATCAAGCCGCCGATCGCGACGCTGTGCATCGGGCAAGCGGCGTCGATGGGTTCGCTGCTGCTTGCGGCCGGAGCGCCCGGTATGCGCTATGCGCTCAACAACGCTCGTATCATGGTGCACCAGCCGTCAGGCGGGTTCCAGGGACAAGCCTCGGACATCGAGCGTCACGCTGAAGACATCATCAAGATGAAGCGCCGGCTCAATGAGGTTTACGTCAAGCATACCGGTCAACCCTATGAGGTGATTGAAAGGACGCTTGATCGTGACTACTTCATGACGGCGACGGAGGCGCAGGAATTCGGTCTGATCGACAAGGTCCTGGTGTCGCGGGATGAAATTGAAGCTTCGGCGGCGCTTGCCGATCCCGGCGGAGACAGCAACTAGCGTCACGCTGAATCGCGGCTTCATCGGGATACGGCGCGGTTCGTGCGACTTTAGTCGTAGCAATCCAACGGGCGCGCCGATTCGATCCGCATTACGATCCGATGTGCCGTTTCGTATGGCGAATACTGCCGTAAATGATGACTTTGCGCCCTGGGCTGGTCTAGGCAGAGTGACTTTTGTCACACAAGTGTTGCGAATAAGGCGGAGCGCGTCGTACCGGCTGCGGGCATCACGTCAATCCAGCCTTGATCGATGGTCTCTGGCCGTGTTGTGATTGGTTAGGGATAGTGATTTGGGTCAAATGGACGGTGGCGACGTGGCGGTTAGTATGCTGCTTGCATGGTCGCGAAGACGGACTTGCCATCGAATTGCCCGAGATGGCTGATGGGTGCCCCTGACTTGCTGCCTTGGCCGCTGATTGGGGCGCCAAGGATGATGGCAAACCGCCGCGTTAACATGGCGCGGGACGCAAGCTCGTGGCAGTGTATGCTTGGCGGATGGGTCGAGAAGGATAAGAGAAGCGGATGGCGAGCCAGGAAAAGAATACTCTCTACTGTTCATTCTGCGGCAAGAGCCAGCACGAGGTTCGCAAGCTGATCGCGGGGCCGACGGTCTTCATCTGCGATGAATGCGTCGAACTGTGCATGGACATCATCCGCGAGGAGAACAAGAGCACGCTCGTCAAGTCACGCGACGGCGTCCCGACACCCGAAGAGATCAAGGGCGTTCTCGATTCCTACGTGATCGGGCAGGACCACGCCAAGCGTGTTCTTTCGGTCGCCGTTCACAACCACTACAAGCGGCTCAATCATGCCGCGAAGAACTCCGACGTCGAACTCGCAAAGTCGAACATCCTGCTGATCGGACCGACGGGCTGCGGCAAAACGCTGCTTGCCCAGACGCTCGCGCGCATCCTGGACGTGCCCTTCACGATGGCGGATGCCACGACGCTCACCGAGGCCGGCTATGTTGGCGAGGACGTCGAGAATATCATATTAAAGCTCCTGCAGTCGGCCGACTACAATGTCGAGCGCGCGCAGCGGGGCATCGTCTATATCGATGAAGTCGATAAGATCAGTCGCAAGTCGGACAATCCCTCGATCACGCGGGACGTTTCCGGCGAGGGCGTGCAGCAGGCGCTGCTCAAGATCATGGAAGGCACGGTCGCGAGCGTGCCGCCGCAGGGCGGGCGCAAGCATCCCCAGCAGGAGTTCCTGCAGGTCGACACGACGAACATCCTCTTCATCTGTGGTGGGGCGTTCGCTGGCCTCGACAAGATCATCTCGGCGCGCGGCAAGGGCACCTCGATCGGGTTCGGGGCGACGGTTGTCGATCCGGATGATCGCCGGTCCGGCGAGATCCTTAGGGCTGTCGAGCCCGAGGACCTGCTGCGCTTCGGCCTGATTCCCGAATTCATCGGCCGCCTTCCGGTGCTGGCCACTCTCGAGGACCTGGACGAGGAGGCGCTCGTGGAAATCCTGAGTGAGCCCAAGAACGCTCTGGTCAAGCAGTACCAGCGGCTGTTCGAGATGGAGAGCATCAAGCTCACGATCACGCATGACGCGCTCAAGTCGATTGCTCGGAAGGCGATCGAGCGCAAGACAGGCGCGCGCGGGCTTCGTTCGATCATGGAGGGCATCTTGCTCGACACCATGTTCGAACTGCCGAGTCTCAAGGGCGTCGAGGAGGTCGTGATCGGGCCGGAAGTGGTCGAGGGCGGCGCGATGCCTCTCAAGATCTATGCCGAGCGTGCCGAGGAACAGGAAACGTCGGCCTGAGGTCAGCGCAAAGCGATGACGACCCACGGTAGCGGGCCATGCGGTGGTGGTCATGGCCGGTTGTGAGCTGGTAGAGGTGTAGTCAGTCTGGCGTCAGGACGGGTTTTAGCGACCGCGTCATTCGTGACAGGTGAGAGAGCTTCAAACCGGTCGCAGAATGGTCATCAGTTCGTAACACTGTCCGCTGGATTGGTCGGATCTTGTTTTGCGTGGCGCGTCGACCAACATGTCATACAACGCACCCGAGTGTGGCGTGCCGTTGTTGTTGATACGTTGCGTGACGAGCGTCTTGTCCCGACACCGTTTCGGAATGACGGCCCGGTGCCGCATTCTTCCTCAGACAGAGAGATGCCATGAGCAATAAGATCAAGACGGATGCCA
>JARFQX010000078.1 GCA_029287555.1 Rubripirellula sp.
AGATTGGCCGAATGACGCTGGAGCGATGGACGCAGCTGGTTGAGCAGATGGACGCGCTAGATCCGAATTCCGCCGGAATCGTGAAGCCCGAAGAGTGTTTCACAAGCGAGTTTCTGCAATGAGATCTTCGGCGGCTTTCAAGGTGTAGACGGGATCAAGAAGCGCAGCGACGCCGATCCGGCAATGGTTTTTGCTCGGGCGTCGAAACGTTGTTCAAAGCCGGATCTGCGCTTCGCTTGATTCGGCCTACTTCGAAGTCCCGGACACCCTCAGTTAATTGGGAGCGTAGTCACTGCAGGATGACGCTGTGTCGGTTCAAGCAGCGCGACGGTAGGACTCCGAGGGCCCGATGTGGCGACCGAGTGTCTCGATCTCAAGACGCAGCAGTTGCTGGACGACCTCGGCTGCGGCGGGACGCTCGTGTGGGTCGTTGGCGACCATGGCTTGCACCAAATCGGCGACCGGCTCGAGCAACGATTGGCTGACTTGGTGAGTCCGCGTAATCCACTCCCACAAGATTCGACCGAGCGAAAAGATGTCTGTTGCTGCAATCGCGGCCATTTGGCCTGAGAGTGCCTCGGGGGCGGAGTAGGCGGGCGTCCCGCGATATCGGTGACTTGGCACCGTGTGAATCTTGGCCGCGAATCCCAAGTCGACCAAGGTGACATGTCCACGGGGACCCACCACGACGTTGGCCGGTTTGACGTCTCCGTGAATCCATCCGGATGCATGCAGTGCCTGCAATGCCTGGGCCGTTTGTCGTACCAGCCACAGCGCTACCGGAAGTGGTTTGCTCGGGGCCTCGGCCATGTGGTGCTGCATCGTTTCCCCTTCCAATCGGGGCATCACCAGGTACGGCGTCGCACCGGTCGCGGAGGCATCCAAAACGGGAACAAGATTCGGGTGGGCAACGCCCGTTGCCGCGGCGATGAACTGAACAATTTGGCGGCGGCCCTCCAGTTCTTCCTTCCCCAAGAGCGAGCGTTTGAGCACGTAATCCCATCTTGGGCTGCCCATCGCGTCGGCGGGTTGCGCCAGCGATAGCGCCGCGCGGGGACCTTCGTGCAAGGTTTGACCGATTCGCCAGATCCCCAAGATTGACGTTGAGGAACGGGTCGACGCGGAAGAACGAGAGCACTCGTCAGCGGTTGACGCAAACGAAGCGGAGGGCATCGAATCGGAGGGACTGCCGGAGGAAACACTGGGCACGGCAAAGATCCTTGGCAAGCGACATCATGATGAGCACGTCCAACGGGGACACTGTTTCTGTCACATCGACTTTAACGGCCGTGCGAGTCGACTCGTTTGTAATGCGGCCGGAAAACTTGCCCCGGCTTTCCTATCTTGTCGTTTGCAATGTGTTTCACGGCCGTCCATTACGTCGAACCGCCAGCATTTTTTGACCTAGCGGCAAGCGGACAAAAAAGTGGACCCTACGCAGGTTCGTCTGTCGTCAAGCATTCTCGGTTTGGCTGCGGGCAACCGACCGCCGCGAGGCGCAACGATCGTGTGAAACCGTCATCGCGAAATTATCATGCCGGCCGACATCGCAACCGACATCGCATTGCAAATCCGAGGGTTGGAAAAATCCTTTGGACGAAATCGCGCTTTGGCGGGTGTTTCGTTTTCCGTGCGTCGAGGGGAACGCGTTGCCTTTCTCGGACCCAACGGGGCGGGCAAAACAACCCTGATTCGATGCTTGTCCGGACGCACCCGGCCGGACAGCGGCGAGATTTGGGTGATGGGACAGCCGGTCGAGCAGAGAGAAGCGCGAGATGTGATCGGCCTCGTCCCGCAAGAGATCGCGCTGTACCAGGATTTGACGACCCGCGAGAACTTGATGGTCTTTGGCAAGCTCCACGGCCTCTCGCGACGGGGCGTGCGCGACCGAGTCGAGTGGGCCTTGAACTGGACCGGCTTGTCGGAACGTGCCGATGATCTCGTTGGCGGGTTCTCCGGTGGGATGAAGCGTCGCGTCAACCTCGCGTGTGGGGTGATGCATTCGCCGCGAATCTTATTGCTCGATGAGCCCACGGTCGGGGTGGACCCGCAAAGTCGCCAGCGGATTTTTTCGATGCTTGACGACCTCAGTCGTAACGGGTGTTCGATCTTGCTGACGACACATCACTTGGAGGAGGCGGAACAGCAATGTGATCGGGTGGTGATCGTGGATCGCGGCAAGGTGGTGGCGGACGGTTCGATCAACGAATTGATCGCCCGCTCGGTGGGCACTTCACGATGGGTCCGACTGCGCGTCGACCCGCCGCTGAAGAGTCCATTGACGATCGATGACGGCGAAAGCGCTAAACCTATTGGGCAAACGGGAGACCACCAGGTGACGACCCGAATCGATGACGTCTCCACGCACTTACCCGGATTGATTGGCTGGATTCGCGAGCAAGGGTACGCGATTGCCGACGTCGAGGTTCACGCACCCTCGTTGCATCATGTCTTCCTGCATCTGACCGGGCACGAACTTCGCGATGCCTAGCCAAATTCATTCCCGCATCGGCGGGTATCGGAGTCGACACTCATGACATGGACCGTCTTTCAGATCAGTGTTCGCCGACTGCTTCACAGCCGGAGCGAGCTGCTTTTGACGTTTGGCGTCCCGATTGTGTTCTTCAGCATCTTTGCCTTGATCTTCGGCAGCGGCGTTGGAAGTGGAAAAACGCCGGAGATCGACGTGGTGGTGGTCGATGAGATGCAAAGCCCCGCCAGTCGCGCGGTGGTCGAATCGCTCCGCCAACAGGGCGGCCTGCGATTTGTGCAAGACGACCAACAGCGGCTTGACCGCGGGGCCGCCCAGTCCATGGTGCGTCAGGGCAACTCGGCGATGGCAATCGTGTTGAAGCGAGGCAGCGGCCAACAGGTAGCGGTCGATCTGTTAGCCGATTCGTCCGATCAAGTTGCTTCGCAGATGGTTTCGTCGTTCGTAACAAAGTCGTTGATGCTGGTTGAGGCGCATCGCCAAGTCGTTGGATTCGATTCGCCCGATTCATCGGGATCACATCCGAGCGAGATGATTGCCGGTCAAGTCCCGCCGTCCCGTCACGCCGCGACCATCACACAGTACGCGGCCAAGCCGGCGGCGGCCGACGTCGACCCGACCGTTGCCGACATGGCCTCGTCGGTGAGCGAAGGGATCCAAATGGTGGACGTGATGGGCGAGGGAAAGAGCAATCCCGTGATCAGCATGTATGCCGCCGGGATTGCCGTCATGTTCCTGCTCTTCGGCGCCACCGGAGCCGGCGGAGCTCTGCTCGAAGAACGGGAGAGTCAAACGCTGGAACGACTGCTTTCCACTCGGATGTCGATGGATCAGCTGTTGTTGGGAAAATGGTTCTACATGACCGCACTCGGCTTGTTGCAGGTCACCGTCATGTTTCTGTGGGCACACTGCGTCTTCGATGTCGACTTGCTGGGCCATCTCGACGGGTTTCTGATGATGACGCTGGTGACCGCGCTGGCGGCTTCTGGGTTTGGCCTGTTCTTGGCGACGCTTTGCAAGACTCGCGGTCAATTGAACGGACTGTCCGTGGTCTTGGTCCTGTCGATGAGCGCGCTTGGCGGGTCGATGGTGCCCCGCTACTTGATGAGCGAGAGTTTGCAGCAGTGTGGGCTTTGGACCTTCAATGCTTGGGCGCTCGACGGCTACAACAAAGTGTTCTGGCGTGAGTTGCCCGTCTCGGCGCTGGCTCCGCAGTTATTCGTGCTGTTATTCAGCGGACTAGTGTTCTTGCTGGTCGCACGTGTGCTGGCCCTTCGTTGGGAAACCGAATAGCCCTCGTTTGGATTCTCCGTGGGGTGGATTCGAACGTTGGCACTCAGCTGATTGATCCGCGACATGGGTATGCATTAGGCTGGTAGCACGAGCACGACTTGTGTTTATCCTTGGCGTGGTCCCTCTCGGGCCTTGTCTTGCTTTTCGCCACTTCAGCACGAGAGCTTTCGCATGGATTCATGGCCCATTGGTGTATTTGCTTCGGTTGACGCCGGCCTCGGGGTTGCCTGGGATGTGATTTCGGAGCTGAGCGTACCAACGATTCAGCTTCATGCACCGCACGAGGACAAGCGGAATCAATCGGCGGCCGAGAGGTTTCAGAAGCAATTGGACGAAATGGGAGTCCGCTGCACCGCGGTTTTCGGCGGATTTGCAGGGGAGAGTTATGCGGACATCCCGACGGTGGTGCGGACCGTTGGCCTGGTGCCCGAGGCAACCCGCCAGGACCGATTGAAGGAGATGTTCGAGATCTCGGATTTCGCCAATTGGCTCGGCTGTGACACCGTGGCGCTTCACCTTGGTTTTATCCCGCACGATCCCGGGTCGCCCCCATACCCGGCAATTGTCGATGTCACCCGACAACTTTGTGATCATTGCAGCAAGCATGGTCAGTTCCTGCATTTGGAAACGGGCCAGGAAACGGCTGAGGGATTGCTGGAGTTTATCAAGCAGGTGGATCGACCCAATTTGAAGATCAATTTCGATCCAGCCAATATGATTCTGTACGGAACGGGTGAACCGATCGAAGCGCTTCGACAGGTGGGACAGCACGTGCGCAGCGTGCATTGCAAGGACGGCACTTGGAGCGACAAACCGGGAGAGACCTGGGGTGCCGAAGTCCCCCTTGGACAAGGTGACGTCGGCATGGAGCGTTACCTGCGCACGCTACAAGAAATCGGGTACACCGGGCCGCTGACGATCGAGCGCGAGATTCCCCAAGATCCCAAACGTCAGAAAGCGGAAATCGGACAGGCCATCGAGCTGCTGACCCGGCTTCGCGGTGAGATCCTCGGTTAGCTGTAACGCAGACGTGGCCGCAACTGTAGGCGCGTCTGTCCCAGACTCGCATTCTCGCCGGGCAGCAAAGCTGCCGAATGTCAGCCTGAGGACAGGCTGACCTACAGTTGAGCCTGGCGTCAGCCGTAGGCGCGTCTGTCCCAGACTCGCATGCTCGCCGGGCAGCAAAGCTGCCGCATGTCAGCCTGGGGACAGGCAGACCTGCAGTTGAGCTTGGCGTCAGCCGTAGGCGCGTCTGTCCCAGACTCGCATTCTGGTCCGGCAGCAAAGCTGCCGAATGTCAGCCTGGGGACAGGCAGACAGACAGTTGAGCATGGCGTCAGCCGTAGGCGCGTCTGTCCCAGGCGCGGGTTCGCGGGGGAGCGCTGCTGCGGATTGTCAGGGTGGGGGCAGGCTGACCGACGGGGGAGCGGGGGGGCGGCGGGGGGCGCGGC
>JARFQX010000098.1 GCA_029287555.1 Rubripirellula sp.
CACACGTAGCACTCACACTGGTAGCAGCCGGTGTGCTCGCCGTACCGGGCGTAGTCTTCGGCCAACGCGGCTTGGATCGAAGGGAGTACCACTTTCAAGCTTTCACTGCATTCGCTTTTTGCGGTTTGCGTTGACCGAGGATACGGGCTGTAGAGACATGAGGATGGCGTTTTCCACTGGTGCGTTTCGGACGTGGTTTCTTCGGGCCGCGAAGGTTTTTGCGGAAGCGGTCCGGACGCACCTTGGCCGCCAGAGTCTTCAGGATACTCGCCAATTCGCGGGCCGAGAGGGAACCGAAGTGCCGCGTCCATTCATCGGCGGAAACCGCGATCACCATGCCGTGATACGCCGCCGCCAGTTCCCCGGCCAAGTAGTAGCCCGAGAGGCTCTGTCGCTCGGCCTGCTTGCCGTGGACGGCGGCCAGGGCGCTCTTCATCACGCTAATGGCATTGTACGCCAGAATCGCTACACAGAAACACAGCAAGGCCGCCTTGGGATAGCCCAAGGTGTTGATCTCGCTGTGCAAGGCCTGGCCAAGCTCCTGGAAGGCATTCTCCACCGTCCACCGTCGGAGGTACAGGTCGGCAACCGCCCGGGCGTCGGCAGTCCTGGCAAGCAGGTTCGTCAGCAGATGGACTTCGGTGTCGCCGTGACGGGTTGGTTTTTTCAGCTTGACGGTCACGCGCCGCACGTTCTTCTGGTTGCCTTCGGCGTCCCACAGCCGCATTCTCTGTTCGTAGATCGTGCCCGTAGCACAACGGCCGATTTTGCGGCGGGCACCCAAAAGCTCGTAGCGCAAGGTCTGGCGGTGCTGACGGATGATAAACGTCGCCCTTCGCGCCGCGATGCCAAACATGAAATCCGTCGTGCAGAAGTTGCGATCGGCAATCCACAGATCATTCGCCTGCACCGTCGACAACACCTGGGGCAACAGGCTGCGCTCTTGGGCATGCCCGTCCTCGCAGGGAAAGACGTCCGTCATCAGCATCCGACGCGGCTCCAACACGACCAACGCTTGACCAGGCAGCGGACCGCTCCCGATGGTCCGCAACTCCTGGATGCGATGCTCGGTCGCCGCCAGGTGGTTCCCGTCGATGATCTTCACACAATACCCGGGCAACAACGACCGACGATTGGCTCCCAGGCGGTCCGCCACCCGGGCCATCCGGGACGCGCTCTGGCGGACCATTTGTCGCGACACCTCGGTTTCCACGCCCTGCAGCTTGTCGTAGACCGCCGTCACCGAGACGGTCAACTGCTCCTTCTTCACCCGATAGGCCTCGTTGACCGACTTTCGGCTCCTCGTCACTACCAGGCCCAACAGATCGACCAGCGCGGAGAACAACAGTTCGCTCGGCCGTTGCCGCTTGGCCGTGGTAGCAAACACCTCGTCCAGCAACTCCGGCGTGACCGCGTTCTCCAACGTCCCCCGAAACATGACCGAAACGGGACTCTGTTCCACAAACCGATCCAGAATTTCCGTGAACATCGCTGTGTTACCCCCTTGAGAGGCTCGACAACCCCAAGTCCAGTAACCCATTGTCCACGAGTCGATCCACACTGGCCACCAAGCTAGTGCTCTGTCACGCTTGGAAATTGGGGTTGCGTGAAATCGCGTTATCGTCGAATCTTCTCCCAACTCAAGGAGGAGGATTTGATGAACAAGAAGTATATCGTTCGACTTACGAAGAAGGAACGGGAGGAGTTGGCCGACGTGGTGAGGCGGCTCAAGGGCTCCTCCCAGAAGGTGCGACGAGCGCAGATTCTGCTGAAGGCGGATGTTCGCGGGCCGAACTGGACCGACGCGAAGATTGCCGAGGCGTTTTCCTGCCGCGTGCAAACCGTGGAGAACCTTCGCAAACGGCTGGTGACGGAAGGGTTTCGAATTGCCCTGGACGGCAAGCCACGCGAGACGCCGCCGAGGCAGAAAAGCCTTGACGGCAAACAGGAGGCGAAGGTCATTGCGATGCGTTTGAGCAAGCCGCCGAAGGGATACGCCAATTGGTCCCTTCGACTGCTGGCGGAACATGTGGTAGAACTCGGGCTGGTGGAGTCGATCAGCCACGAAACGATCCGCCGGACGCTCAAAAAAATGGCATGACGAATCGAAAGCTTCAATACTGGGTGATTCCGCCGGAGGCCGACCCGGAATTCATTGCCTCGATGGAGGAAATCCTCGACACGTACGAAGAACCGTATGATCCGAACTACCCGCTGCTTTGCATGGATGAGCAGCCGGTTCAACTTCACAAGGAGATTCGCAAGCCGATCGCCGCCACGAAACGCCACGCTCGGCGCGTCGACTACGAGTACGAGCGTTGCGGCACGGCGTGCGTGTTCATGTTCACCGAACCGCTCTCTGGCTGGCGTCAGGCAACCGCTCGACCGCAACGCACCAAGGTGGATTGGGCTTTGGAAATGGCCGCCCTGTTGGACGCGCGATACAAGAAGGCCCGCAAGGTGATTCTGGTCTGCGACAACCTCAACACGCACACCAAAGGGGCGTTCTACGAAGCCTTTCCGCCGGCGAAAGCACGGGCCTATGTGAAAC
>JARFQX010000141.1 GCA_029287555.1 Rubripirellula sp.
ATGCGAATGAAACTGGAATTCATGCCCATACTTGTCGGCGACGGTTTTCAAAACACGAGCCGCCTGGTCAATGATCTCGGGACCGATTCCGTCACCGGGCAATAAGACGATGTTGGCTTTCAAGGGTCTATCGGGGAGAAACGAATCGAAGGGGTAAAGAGCGGCTGTCAATGTAGCTGAACCTGTGACGTTTCCCAATCCATGCGGTCGGCAATCCGAGCATACCCAGCCCGTTGGATTGGGCCAGGCAATGGGGTAAGAAGAAAATACGACGGGAGTCCCAATTTCCCCGCCTCAAAGGGGTCGCGGGGCGGCGGCACTCGGGTTGCTGGCGAACGCCGTTTGGCGTCCACAGACGACTGATTTGGGATACACTAATGGTCGGATGACGGGTCGTCCCATCCGGCGATCTTTCAGACGCCCCACCTGATTCGGCTTGTCACTCGGTGCTCGTCCAGTCCACCCTCAACTGGATTGCGACCGCTCGCGATGCGGCATCCCTCTACCGATAGCCAAGGAAAGAGTAACTCATGTTGATTCGGTCTGTGCTGACGGTCTTACTCGGACTTTCGGTCTCTTGCCTTTCTGGTCAATCCGCCGAGAAGCGGAATGTCTTGATGATCGCCGGCTCGCCCTCCCATGGTTACGGTGCCCATGAGCATTACGCCGGCTTGAAGGTGCTCGAGGAGAGCATCCGTTCAAGTGCTCCCGGGGCGACGGTGCAGGTGGTCCGTGGCTGGCCATCCGACGACTCACTGGTCGACGCGGCCGACACGATCGTCATCTATTGCGACGGTGGCAGACGTCACCTTGCAATTGATCACCTCGATCGCCTGCGCTCCAAGTTGGCCGCCGGCTGCGGGCTGGTTTGTCTGCATTACGCGGTCGAAATGGTTCCTGGCGAACCCGGTGATGCCTGGGTCGAATTGCTGGGCGGACACTTTGAGATCAACTGGAGTGTCAATCCACACTGGGTTGCCAACTTTGAGACGTTGCCCGATCACCCGATTACTCGCGGCGTTGAGCCATTTGAAACCAACGACGAATGGTACTTCCACATGCGATTCAATTCGTCCGACAAGTTGACCCCGATCTTGTCGGCGGTCGCGCCTCCGGAAACGATGCGACGACCCGACGGACCGCACAGCGGCAACCCGGCGGTTCGCAAGAGCGTCGCCAAGGGCGAACCGCAAACGGTGGCCTGGGCTTTTGAGCGCGAGGATGGCGGCCGTTCCTTCGGGTTCACCGGCGGCCACTACCATTGGAACTGGGGTCATGATGGGGTCCGACGACTGGTGACCAACGCCATCTTGTGGACCGCCGGCGTCGACGTTCCCGGATCGGGCGCAAAGATGGCCGGGGGAGTCGGTTTCGGCGAACTGCTGGAGAACCAGGACTACGAACCACCCAAGAAGTTCGACGCCGAGAAGATCAAAACCGAATTCAACCTGCAGTCTTCCCTGCAACGTTCAAGGGACGAAGCAAGTCAACGACAACTTGTGACCGAAGTCGCGTCGGAAGAGGAACTCCGTGAAGCTTCCAACGCCGTAGCCGGTCTGGAGATCGCGGACGGATTGGACGTGACGTTGGCGGCGAGCGAACCGGTGCTCAAAAGTCTGACCAACTTGGACGTCGATGATCGGGGACGCGTTTGGGTTTGCGAGGTCATGAACTATCGACGCAATGACGGATCGCGGCCCGAAGGCGACCGGATCTTGATCCTCGAGGACACCACCGGGGATGGCGTGATGGACGCGGTGAAGACCTATTACCAGGGCCGTGACATCGACTCGGCGATGGGAATTTGCGTGCTCGGCAATGAAGTCATCGTCTCAGCGACGCCAACGATTTGGCGATTCGTGGACGAGGACGGGGACGACGTTCCGGACCGCAAAGAAGCGATGTTCACCGAAACCGGTCAACCGCAACATGACCATTCCGCCCACTCTTTCTTGTTCGGACCCGATGGCAAGCTCTACTGGAACTTCGGGAACACGGGCCAACAGGTCAAGGATGCCGAAGGCAACACCGTCGTCGATATTCACGGCCGAGCTGTGGTCGACAATGGCCAGCCGTTCTACGGGGGCATGCCATTTCGCTGTGACTTGGACGGCTCGAATTTCGAGGTGCTCGCGCACAATTTCCGAAACAACTACGAAACCACGGTCGACTCGTTTGGAACCCTTTGGCAAAGCGACAACGACGACGATGGAAATCGAGGCACCCGCATCAACTTCGTGATGGAACATGGCAACTATGGCTACCGGGATGAACTCACCGGCGCGGGTTGGCGAGACGACCGGATTACGAGCGAAGAGGAAATCCCGCATCGACATTGGCACCTGAACGACCCGGGTGTCGTTCCCAACCTGCTGCAAACCGGAGCGGGCTCTCCGAGCGGCATCTGCTTTTACGAAGGCCGTCTGCTGCCAAAGCGGTTTTGGGACCAGATCATTCATTGCGACCCCGGTCCGAATGTCGTTCGCGCTTACCCCGTCAAACGCGACGGCGCGGGTTACACCGCAACGATTGAACCATTGGTGACCGGTACCGCCGACAAGTGGTTCCGGCCCGCTGATGTATGTGTTGCCCCCGATGGTTCGCTGTTTGTGACCGATTGGTACGATCCCGGCGTGGGCGGCCACCGCCAAGGTGACCTCGATCGCGGTCGACTCTTCCGCATCGCACCGCCGGGTGCGAAATACGAGGTACCTGATTTCGACTACTCCACGCCCCAAGGCGCCGTCGCCGCGCTCCGCAACCCAAACCTGGCCACCCGTTACAAGGCTTGGATGGCCCTGCATGAAATGAGTGAGAAGGCCGAAGAAGCTTTGCTCGATATGTTCAACTCGGACGCCAATCCTCGAATGCGGGCACGTGCCCTGTGGTTGCTGGGGCGTATCGAGGGGCACGGCCTGCACTACGTCACGACCGCGCTCGCGGACGAAGATGTCGACATTCGTTGCGTGGCGATTCGAATGGCACGTCGATTGGGCATGACCCCGTCGGTCACCTGCGCCACAGCGGCTGAAGATCCTTCGCCTGCGGTGCGACGCGAATTGGCGGTGGCCCTTCGTTTTGATGATTCGCCAACGATGCCAAGTGTGTGGGCAAGACTCGCCCAGCAATACGACGGCAAGGACCGCTGGTACCTCGAAGCGCTGGGCTTGGCCAGCGACCTCCGGGCTGCGGAGTGTTACGACGCCTGGCTCGAAGCGATCGACGGTCATTGGGATACACCGTCTGGCAGAGATATTGTCTGGCGGATTCGCGCCCCCAAAGCCGCCGAGGCCCTGGTTGAAATCATCAGCGATCCCAGCCTTACGCTCGAACAAACCAACCGTTACTTCCGCAGCCTCGAGTATCACAGTCCCGAGGTTCGCAACGAAGCGATGAAGAAACTGCTGACGCTGTAAGCTCCGCTTTTTTATTCTTCTCCCCCATGCCAGTTTCACCGGGCGTGGATTCATCCAGCCGATCCTTGACGACTCGATCCTCATGAACGTTCGACTAAACAGCTCTCTTTTGGCTTGCCTCCTGGTTTGCACGGTCGCCGCTGCCGACGACGCCTTGCGTGCACGTAACGACGCGATCATCGTCCGAGCGATCGAGCGGATGCCGGGTTACGATTACTCGCAGGACAAGCATGTTCTCGATGCCATCAACCGTCACCTATCACGCTCCGTCGGGTCGGCCGACTACGTCGCGTTGGCAAAGCGGTTTCGCCCCGAGGACATGCCCGAGCGTCTTGCGGAAATCATCAGCAGTGGCCTAAACGACTCGGTCAAGGTGGAAGCCGCCGACGTGCTTTGCGGTGTCGAAGGTGGGCCACAACTCTTGGCGGAAATGCTGGAATGCGAGCCTGTCGATCCTGCGGCGCAAGACCCGTCCTTGGAGGACCTACCAGCCCAACACCGCGCGGCCCAAGTCGCCGGGTTGCTCGGCAACCTCGGCAATGAAACCGCCCGCGAATTGCTCGGCAAAGTCGTCCGCGATGAAACACAGCCATTCAAAGTCCGCAGCCGTGCGATCAGCGGGTTGGCCAAGAATGGTCAAGGGCAGAACCTGATCCTGCAACTCGCCCGCAGTGGCAACCTTGTCCCGGACACGAGGTTGCTCGCCGGTGGCTTGTTGGCCCGATCCAACAACGAGAAGATTCGCCAGCGGGCGGCCGAACTGCTTCCGCAGCCGCAACTGAAAGACCAGAAACCGTTGGCCCCGATCGATGAACTTGCCGCGATGCGCGGCGACATTACCAATGGCCAAATGCTGTTTCGAGGCGTGGCAACCTGCGCGAATTGTCATCTGGTTGATAAGTTCGGCAAGGAAGTCGGTCCGGATCTTTCAGAGATCGGCAGCAAGCTCTCTCGCGAAGCGATGTACACGTCGATCCTTGATCCCAGCGCCGGAATCAGCCACAACTACGAGAACTACGTCGTGCTGACGGATTCGGGACAAGTCATCACGGGAGTGAAGGTGTCAGAAACGCCCACCGAAGTAGTGATCCGTACCGCCGAGGCGATTGACCGGCGAATTCCCCAAGCCGAAATCGAAGAGATCAAGAAGAGCGAAAAGTCGATCATGCCCGAAAACCTTCATCACACGTTCGACCAAAAAGGTTTGGTCGACATCGTCGAGTACATGGCGTCGCTGACGAAGAAGTAGCGGATTCGGCAGGTCAGCGGCGTGCCGATCCAACGGGAGTTTCTTGTTTCGGTTAACGTGGCGGCGGCGGAAAGACGCTACGCCGCCCCGGCGGATCGCTGCGTATCACCCGTCCGAGGACTTGATCCAAGGGAATCGCTCCCCAGTCACGACTGTCGACCGAGACCGGCACGTTGTCGCCAACCAAGAACCACTCATTCGCTCCCAAACGAAGAGGATAGAGGGCGCGAATACTTCGCGGGTTCAAGCGGTATTCCACCAGTCGCTCGATCTTCAGGTCTCGGAGCGTCGCGGAATCCCCGTCGATCCGAATGGCCACCGGTTGCCGCGCCGTTACCGGGAGGCCTTCGATCATCGTGCCATCGAAGTAGCTGACGCAAAACGCCTCACCTTTGACGAATGTTCGTTCCGCCGCGACGTTTCCCGCTTCGGACCAAAATGCAATCGTAAGTCGTACATCCGATTCTGCCGTACCTCCAAGCCGCAGCCGATCGACCGGAAAGAGCTTTCGAGAGAGTGAGACGTTGTAGGGGTAGTCATCCCAAACGGGCGAGCTCAGATCTCCACGACCGCTGCTGCGGTGTCCGTAGACCAGCCAAGGTCTCGCCCCGGAGGACGAAGAAAAACCCCAGCGTCCATCTTGCTCCCGAGCCCAATGGACGTGCTTCCGATTGTTCGCATCGCGAGTCGACCAACGCGATCGTTCACGACGCTTATCATCATCGACGAGCAACCATGGGATCGGAAACACCAACCGCCTGGACTGTAGTGCGTCCTCGATGCGGACTCCATTGACCAGTAAACGGGCGTCACCGAGGCTGATTGCATCGCCGGGACCCGCCACCACACGTTTCACATGGAGTTGTCCCTGCCAACGAACCGCCACCAGGTCCCCAGGCGAAAGTGAGCCGCCCGATGAATCGATCTGATCACAAGTCTCAATCGTGACGGTGTCAAAGCGCACTCCCGGGGTACCGATCGATTCCCCAGCACCGCTGGAGTTCGCACTGCTTTCCAGGCTCAGCGGACTTCCGCAATGCGCACAGGCCAGGTTTCCTGCGGGGGCTCGCCCCCCGGTCCGATCGATCCACCTCGCCCCATCGATCAACCAAACCAAGTCGCATTGACCACAGATTGCCTCTCGAGAGGCGCCGAAAAGTGTGGGGACCATGGAACTGCCCTCGACCCGGAACGATCTGGGCAACGAATCGTCGGTCGTAACGGATCGCCCCAATCGCCACGCCAACCAAGCGGTGGTCGGCAGCAGGAATACGAGACCCAGAAGGAGCTTGATCTTGCCTCGCGTCATTGAACTCGCGTCATCGACTAGCCCAAAGAGAGCGTTCCAGTCGGGGGTGATTCTGACGGAGGAATACAGTCAGGAATCCAACCGATCACGGTCACCGAGTGGCCAATTCCCCCCGCCTTGCCTGATCTAACAAGAAAAAGTCGATCCAGCTATACTGTGCCCGACGATCGGACCGGCAAGCGAAGCCGGTGTTGTTTCAAGTATTCTACCGATTTAGCACGGCTGCATGACCGAATCGACTTCTGCCGCCCGGGAGCCGCGTCTGCGCGCTGACAACCGCCATATCAAAATGCGAGCTGCCCAGGATGCCACCCCGACGCCCGAGCCCCATCGCGGACGCATGGGCCGCGTCTCGGGAGTCAAGATTGCTGCGACCGGGTCTTACGTGCCCGAGAAAATCGTCACCAACGAAGACCTGGCGGCGCTCGGATGTGACAGCGAGTGGATCCGCCGAACCGGGATTCACCAGCGGCGCCGGGCGGCGGACGACCAGGCGACAAGCGACCTCTGCTACGAGGCAGCGATTCGTTGCATGCGCGACGCGGACGTGACCGCCGACCAAATCGACTTGATCATCGTCGCGACGATCACTCCCGACCACCCAACGCCTTCAACGGCGTGTTCCCTACAACGACGGCTCGGGGCGATCGCACCGGCGATGGACATCAGCGCCGCGTGTGGTGGCTTCATGCATGGACTGGTAACCGCGGCGCAATTCGTTGCGGCCCAGAACAGCCGCTGTGCCTTGGTTGTCGGCGCGGACCTGATGAGCCGCAGCATCGACCCGGATAACAAGAAGACCTCCCCACTGTTCGGTGATGCGGCGGGAGTGGTGATCCTGAAACCGGACACTGCGAACGCGGGCATCCTTTCCTATCAACTCGGTAGTGAGGGATGCGGCGGCGAGGTCGACGCATCCGGAAACCAAGATCCGATGATGGACGACGGTCGCAAGGTGATCAAGTCGGCCGAACGGGTGTTTAACGAAAGCGCCACTCAGGTGCTCAACCACGCGGGGGTCGATCCCGAAGAGTTGGGGCTGGTCATTCTTGATCAAGCCAACCCGCGGATC
>JARFQX010000201.1 GCA_029287555.1 Rubripirellula sp.
GTATAAGAGACAGCTTCCCTTCGTTCTCGGTGGGCGAGTGTCGTCCGATTCGCGGACCTGGGCGTCGCGAGATTGGGCACGGGTGCCTGGCCGAACGAAGTGTTGCCCCCGTGTTGCCTGATGCGGAGACGTTTCCGTACACGATCCGCGTCATCAGCGACATCCTGGAGTCCAATGGTAGTAGCTCGATGGCTTCGGTTTGCGGTGCGACCTTGGCGTTGATGGCCTCGGGCGTTCCGATCAGTAACCCGGTCGCCGGGATTTCGATCGGTCTGGTCCGCAACTCGCCGGACGATTGGATCTTGCTGACTGACATCCTAGGTACCGAAGATCACTTCGGCGACATGGACTTCAAGATAGCGGGAACGCAAAACGGCATCACGGGGATCCAGCTTGACTTGAAGGTGACCGGGATTGGTGAGGACATCATTCGCGCGACGCTCAAGCAGTCGCGCGAAGCTCGAATCGAAATCCTCCGCAAGATGCTGACGACGATCTCACGTCCTCGCCGTGAGATTTCGCCGACGGCCCCGAGGTTGCTCCGCACCCAGATCTCGCCCGACAAGATCGGCGCTTTGATCGGACCGGGTGGAAAGAACATCCGCAGCATCCAGGAAACCACCGGTGCGGTGATCGAAGTGGACGACGATGGCACGGTGTTGATCGCCAGCACCAACAAGGAAGCCGCTGAGGAGGCCTTGCGATCCGTCGAGGCATGCACCGCGACGGTCCAGATCGGCAAGATTTACGACGGGACGGTCAGCAGCATCAAGGAATTCGGCGCGTTCGTCGAAATCCTGCCCGGTCGCGATGGACTCTGTCACATCAGCGAACTCAGCAGTGGTTACATCAGCAGCATTGACACCGTCGTCCGCGTTGGCGACGCCATGAAGGTGTTGGTGATCGATGTCGACGAGCATGACCGCGTCAAGCTGAGCCGCCGTCGCGCCTTGGAAGAGTTGGGTGTTGAAGATGAAATGGCCGCGGCGATCGAAGCCAGCGGCGATGGTTCCGATCGGGGCGGGGATCGAGACCGCGATGAGGATCGTCCGCGTCGACGACGCGGTGGATCGGGACGCAGTCGCGGTGGAAACGGAGGCGGTGGTGGACGTCGCGAGCGGAGCGGTAGCGGCGGCTATCGCGACTAGTCGTCAAGTCCCGAACTCGCCCGACAGCTCCATCGATCGAGCTGACCGGGCGCAAATCCGGCCGACACCCTTTTTGAGCATCGCAAGAGCCGGCGTGGACCCCACGCCGGCTCGGCGTGTTCTCAGTTAGGGCGAAAGGATGTTGGGGAACGACCTCGGCGCGGTCGAGTTCGCGGTAGCGTCCGCCATCGTGGTTCCAATACAGCGTGACGGTCTTGAAAATACGCCTGAAAGCAACGCGGGCCAGCACGGATTCGTTCGATGCAGATGTTCTTCGAGGTAAATAGCGCGGCCGGGAGTTGACGTTGCCGAGCGAAGCGAGCCAGCCGACCTATTCCGGCTCACGTTCATCCGTTGGTTCCCCGGCATGGTTTGACTCATTTCCAAGGCCCCACTCGAACTTGAGGAGCCGGACCCCTGTCAATCGGTGGACGACCGCCAACGAGACGCGTAATGCCCCGTTGGCCACGAAGCGACAGGACGCACAAGCCAGAGTTAGAGCCACGAAGGAACACGAAAGGACATAAAGTTAGCGAGGTGGTGGTCTTTTCGTGTTCCTTCGTGCCCATTGGTGGCCAATCTTACAAAAACGCCGACTCGCGTACTCGGGTGCGCGCGATTGTCTGTCCCAATTCTTGGAGTCGGACCTCAGCAAATGAAACCAGTATTTATTTCAGCGCGGGTAGGCACCTACAACACCAGAGGAAACGGTAACGCACGCTGCGGCCTGGATCTATGTCGCGATTGTATCACGCACCAAGGCGTCAACGGCTGTCCTAATGCGATCCGGAAATTCCGGCATTGATTGAAAACGTGAGCAATGGACCATTTGTTCCTTTCCCTTGATATCAATCAACGATGCCGATTCCTCAAGCGAATCCCAAAAAAACCGATAGTCCTCCGATTTGCAGATCGCATGCACCCAGACGCCATAACGCCGATTCGCCGGGATAGCATGAAGTCGATCTGGGGAAAAACGCTCCGATTGCGACGTTACGTAACATTCGCAGATAGTAGCTTCAGGACATTGTCTCTCCAATGCGGAGCGAACAGCATCAAAAAACCAGGTCGCAACATCGCCTTCCGTTACCATGAGGTGGGCCTTATGAAAGATGCGTTGTCGTGTGCCCTCGCAACGAGCAGGAAAGGAAGCCAAACACTCATCCTCGCTAAGAAACCGGCAAGTGGTGAATCGTATCGGGAGTGATCGTTCTCACGCAAGCATCATCGGAACCACGTACAACACGTTGTGGAGAAGGAACCCGCAGATCAAGAATGTCGCCATCATCGCCAGCGCATCAGGCAGAAGTCTTCGCAATGGCTGGTAGCAATACACTGAAAAAGGCGACGCCCCCGAAAGCCAGGTTCTTCGGGTTTTATCAACTCACCAGGGCGTCGTCGCATGGCTCGCCGTGACCTAAAAGAAGTGCCGGGTCTCTGAAAAGACATTTCTAAGAGCCTTCTTCTTCGAGCAAGCCGTAACAGCTCCTGGAATCCTTCGCTTAGGTGTGTGGTGGACCATTTCTCCACACACCCATTCACAGCACACAAGGATCGAGATCATGTTTTCTGCCAAACGCATTTTGCCCCTGTTCCTGTTAGCGACTGCTTTTTGCGCCGCGCCCGAGGCACAGGCCCAGACGTCGGTGCCGCTCTACACCTCGACTTATTGCGTTCAAGTGGAGTGGTATTTTTGGCGTAGCGGAGGGTCCTACTGGGCAACCGAGTACGAAACCAGTGATCTTAGAGACGCGCAATTGGTCTTCGAGCTGTTCGAATCCGCGCTTCAGAACGGTACGCTTTGCGAGATTCTCGGTTGCACCATCACCACCTGGGTTCCGATCGATGTTCGCCTCAAGACCAAGTACGAATGGAACCTGTACCCGGTCGCGAAACCGTACGTCAACGACGCGACGTTTCTGTACAACCTGAAGCAGTAGGAGAAACGCGATCAGGGGTGGGACGAGCGTCGGATCGACGTCACGGGTCGACGTTTCTCCGGATGATTGGAACCGAATCACGTTCCGATCGACGCTTGCCCCACTCCGAAACGCGTCTCGCCGACTTTTTCGCCGATTGTTCGTCGCTTCTTGCACTCGCCTACGAAAAAGTGACAAACTCGGCGGTAGGAATAAATATGATGGGTAGAAAGATGGTCGGTGAAACGACTCCGTCCCCTCGAACCTCAACTCCCACGACCCAGGCAGAACGTTGAAAGAATCGAAATCAAGAGGGTGGCTTCCCGTCGTTGGTGGTCTGTTTCTCGCCGCCACCACGACCCTGGTCGTCGCGCAGAACGGCGATCGAAGCCCGAAAGAACCGTCGGCGGTTCAAGATCAGATTCCGCCCGAGGTGCTCAGGACCAAAGAGGGGCGTCAAAAAGTCGAACGTTTGCGGATGCTGCGACGGCACCAGTCAACGATGGGGCCCAAACATCCCGCGTATCGTGGCCTCCAATCGGAAATCGAGTCGATCCGAACACAACTGGGATTGAGCCCAACCGGCGCGGGCGAAACCGACCGAATCAACCTGGACGGAATGGAGCAGGACGAACTGCGGCAACTCATCAGGCGAATGGCTTTGAGAATCGAATCGCTCGAAAAGCGCGTTGAAGCCTTGGAGAGACGCTTCGAGGTGTTTTGAAGTGTGAAGTGTGAAGGGTGAAGTGTGAAGTGTGAAGGGTGAAGGTTGAAGAACGATCTTCTTCACACTTCACCCTTCACTCTTCAACTTCTCACTACGTTGCCCGATGTGGTTTCCGGCGTCAGTCGACTTCGCTCGCCCAGAAGTCGAGGACGCGCACTTTGTCCAGCACGGGCATCAGCACCTTGACGAAGGCTTGGTGGTCGGGGTGGGGCAGGTAGGCAGCTCTTCCCTCTTCGGAATCAAACGTCACCAGAAACGCGTGGGTGAATCCGTCGTCGTGCTTCTCGGGGCTGTTGTTGATCCCCCACTCGAACGCCTTGATCGCGTCGATTTTCGAAGGCAGCGCAGCGAACGCTTGCTCAATCTTTCGGATCTCCGCGGGGGAAGCGTCGTCTTTGAATTTGAAGAAGACGGCATGCTGTAGTTTTTTCCCGAGCTTATTCTTCGCGGGCGTGCCCCAGTAGTCGATCACGAAGACGTCTTTCATGTGCGGTCGCAACGCGTCGGCGAAGTCACCCTTGTGTGCCGGATGAGGCAGGTAGGCCGATCGTCCCGCTTCATCTTTGAAGGTCAGCAGAAAACAATGGGTAAAGCCGCCGTCGAGGCCTTCCGGACTGTTGTTGGTTCCCCATTGAAAATCGATGATCTCGGGGATCTTGGCGGGTAAGGCGGCAAACGCATCCGCTACGCCCTGGATCTGCTCCGGCGTCGATTCGTCTTTGAATTGGAAGAACACGGCGTGGCGAAGCACTTTTCCCTCCTCTGACGTTGAGCTTTGTGCCTCACAGCGACTCGACATCGAAACTAAAGTGACCAGGCCCAAGGCGGTCGCGAAACGAGAAGCGTAACTGGGTCGCAGTCGCAGCGTGAGACGTCGGGCAGTTCTTGGCATCATGACGGGATCCGGGTGATGGGGTGGAATCGTGCAGCGGGTGACGACCCGCCATTTCAAACCCTCCCGCTGGGCGATTCAAGTGGACGCCTAGCAATCAACATCTTTTCCACCTGGCAAATTTTCCCCATCCCGTTCGATTGAACTCGTAATTCATGGGGTGAGAGCGAAAACTACGCGCCGTGGCTTCACGAAGCATGGTCCCAGCGGGTAGCGTACTGCTTACCCTGCAGATCCGATCATTGCTTTGCAGACCGTTTCTATCTCCTGAGTTACTTCCCGAGTGGAACCACATGCCGACTGACGACAGTTACGAAGTTCCCTTTTCCACGGACGAGCCGGAACCGACCGACCGCGAACGGATCGGAGCGGCCGATTTTGCCGTCTCGGACGCTTCTGGTGATGCCTTGTCAGACGATCCTGGCGACGCTCCCGGCAATCTGTCGGCCGAGGCCGGGGATGCCGAAGCGGATTTCCAGGAAGACGGTGAATTGGGCGATTTGGCCCGCCCATTTGTGGGGCGATGGAACGAGTTAATCAGTACGACCAACTGGGAAAAGGGCCGCATCATCAGTCAGTGGCGTCAGGCGCTGATGGACTCGGGTGCTGACTCCCAACAGCATTCGGACGAGGCCTGGGCACGTCGGGTGGGTGGCGTCACCGCGCCACACGTTGGGCGGCTCCGCCGTGTCTACGACCGCTTCGCCTCGACTTATCAGACCTACGACGGTCTCTACTGGAGCCATTTTTTGGCGGCGCTCGATTGGGACGACGCCCCGCTTTGGCTCGAAGGCGCCTCGCGAGAAAAGTGGAGCGTTTCGAGAATGCGTGAGCAGCGTTGGCAGGCTCACGGCGCCGTGGAGTCGAATCGCCCCATGCCGGGTGAAATCGTGACCGCTGATACCGACGAGGACGTCGTGTTGCCGGCCCAGGGCGGAGGACGCACCAAGGAATATGGCGATGATTCTGGGGTGTCGAGTGGTCCGGTCCACGAGGGCCCCGATTTTGGCGACGAAGAGGAGCTGATGTCGCTCACCGGTGAGACGGGGGCACCGCGCGTTGATGAGCAGACATCGGCCGAGAGCTCCGCGACCGGTGGAAATGTTGTGCAGCCCTTCGCTGGCCTTCCTGAACTGCCCGACGATCTTGCCGATGCGATCGAGGTGCTCAAGCTGGCCGTGCTTCGCCACAAGACGGCTGGTTGGGCCGAAACGGATCCTGAAACGATCCAACGTTATCTCGACGCCGTTGCCGTCATGATGCGTTAAATGATCATCTCGTACTCGTACTCAACGACGTGGTACTCGTACTCGCTCGAATGCATACCGGAAAACTGTGCCATCGAGCAGGAGTACGAGTACCGGCGAAACGCCTGAGTACGAGTACGACCAAAGACAGCATCCAAAGACAGCATCGATTTACATTTGCCCTGCCCGGGTATAGTTGTCATAGCAACTACGGCAGAGCCGATGATCGTCGTGTGATTCGCAACCCTCTTTAGCGACAGGCCCGATCTAATGAATCTCTCTTTCGTGCGAACGATCCACCTCTGCTGCCTTCTCGCACTGCTTTCTTGGTCCGGTTGTCGGCGATCGTCCACCGAAGTGCCGACCGAGTCGCTCGACGCGGACCGGGAGGAGCTGGCGCTCGACGCCCCGGATGTCCCCGTCGGACCGGTTACATTCAAGATCCATGCCGGGGACGATCTGGTGACCTTTGACATCGAGGAGGTCCGCGCGGGAACGACGCTCGAAGCGGTGATGCGTCGCATTGACCAGATCCCCATCACCATTGGCGGGTCGGGGTCGACCGCTTTCGTCGACAAGATCGGCGGAACGGCGACCAGTGGCAGCGAGGGATGGACCTATACCGTCGACGGCGAGTTCGCCATGAAAGGCGTTGGCCAAACCACCTTGAGTCCGCCCACCACGGTGGAGTGGACGTTCGGTTCGATGCGGCAAGGAGCCGGCGGAAAAGTTGAGTGACGGGCTCAGCGGTTAACGTGGCCGGGGCGATGGCCGCAGCGATCGGGTCTTCGAGGATGTGAGTACAACCGTTGATCGGTCCGCTACCTCGTACTGATTTTCGCTTACGGGTCTTCCCTCGATCATGATGTCCTTCGGCGAGTCCAGATTCGTGTCGATGATCCGATGCCATCGATCAAACTCGGTCGGCACGATGGGCAGCGCGAAGGTGATCGATTCCCAGTAGGCGTTGAAAATCAGGTGGTACCACTTGTTGGGTGTCTCGATCGAAAACGCAACACTTCGCGAATCGTGACTCCAATCGGGCCGGTCCAACGCGATGCCGTGCCAGCGAACGGGCGAAAGAGCCATTACTTCACGCAACGTAAACCGCGGGTTCTCTCGCTCCGGCAGCCTTCGCCGATACTCAATCAGTCGTCGTACGAATCGATGCAAGCTGGCGTTCTTGTCCAGCAGATCCCAATCAAACCAACTGATTTCATTATCCTGACAGTAGGCGTTGTTGTTGCCAAGTTGAGTGCGACGAACCTCGTCTCCCATACTCAGCATCGGAACTCCCATCGCCAGCACGTTTGCGGTGAAAAAGTTCTTGATTTGCTTCAAACGCATCCTTTCAATCGCGGGATCATTCGTCGGCCCCTCGACGCCGCAATTCCAACTGTGGTTGTGGTTGTGGCCATCTCGGTTTCCCTCTTTGTTGGCTTGGTTGTGCTTCTTGTCGTAGGAAACGAGGTCATTCATGGTGAACCCGTCGTGACAGGTCACGAAATTGATGCTTTGTTCCGGTTCACGATTTCGGTGACCGTAGATGTCGGGGCTGGCGAGAAACCGCTTGCTGAAGGTCTCAGCGTGTCCGGGGTCCCCTTTCACGAAGGAGCGGACGTCATCGCGGAACTGTCCATTCCATTCTTTCCAGTGGTCACCAAAGAAGTTGCCGACCTGGTATAGACCAGCAGCATCCCATGCTTCGGCAATGAGCTTGGTGCCGCTCAAAACAGGATCGGTTTCGATGTCCCATAGAATCGGTGGACTCGCTTGCGGGTGTCCCTGGATGTCACGGGACAGAACCGAGGCGAGGTCGAAGCGGAATCCATCGACGTGCATCTCTTCGACCCAGTAGCGGAGGCTGTCGAGAATCATCCTCCGTACCACCGCGTGATTGCCGTTAAGTGTATTGCCGCAGCCGCTGAAGTTCGCGTAATGGCTGCGGTGGACGCCGTTGATCCGCTTGCGTTCCAAAATGTAGTAAGCCGCGTTCTCGAGACCTTTGAAGCAGAACGTTGGGCCCTCCTCGTTCCCTTCGGCGGTGTGGTTGTAGACGACGTCGAGTAAGACTTCGATTTCGGCCCGGTGCAGTGCTTTGACCATGTCTCGAAACTCGTCCAGGATGACGAGCGGATCTTTACTCTGGCCATATCCAAGGTGCGGAGCGAAGAATGATACTGGGTTGTATCCCCAGTAGTTCGTCAGTCCTCGCGGCGCTTCCTGGGGATCAAACTGAAACACGGGCAGCAATTCCACGGCGGTGATTCCCAAGTCCTTCAGGTAGGGGATCTTTTCGATCACCCCAGCGTAGGTACCGCGAACCGATTCCGTAACGCCCGAGCTGGGATGCTGCGTCAAGCCACGCACGTGCATCTCGTAGATAATCGTTCGGTTGAAGGGGCGGTACAGCGGTGTGTCGCCCTCCCAATCGTACTTGGATAGATCCGCGACAACACTCTTCATCGCGTGGGCGCAGTTGTTTCCAGGCCGCGCACCGGCTTCGCGTTCGTAGTTCGCGGGCATGGCCACGGCTCGGCCATAGGGATCCAGCAGCACCTTGGCGGCGTCAAAGCGCAACCCATGCTCGGGCAGGTAAGGACCGTCGGCCCGAAACGCGTAAACCTGTCCCGCCTGCAATCCCTCGACCAGAACGTGCCAGTAGTGAAAGGTTCGATGCAGGTGCGGATCGAGCCGGATCACACGGACTGGGCGAACGTCGTCAACGTCGTCAAAAAGCAGCAGCTCCATCGCCGAACAGCTCTTGGAGTGCACGCTGAAGTTGACACCATCGTCCGTAACCGTTGCCCCGAGGGGATAGGGTGTCCCGCTAGAAACCTTGGACATGAATCACGCTGCGTCTCGATGGCGTTACAAAAAGTTGTCATAGTATTGCACGTCCGGTCGCGAGGTGAATCGGCAGCGGACGAAAATAGGCCCCCAATTGTACGTGCGACCATCCTAGTTGAGACGGAACCGATGTACCTGATAGCCACGGATGAGGCGGGCTATGGACCCAAGCTTGGCCCCCTGGTGATCGTGGGGACCGTTTGGCAGCTGCCCGCCACGCGACCCGGCCCGGAGCGGATGGAACAGCCGATTGAAGACCCATTCGCCACGCTCGCGACCCCCTGTCAAATCGGTGATCGGTCGCTCGCCGTCGACGATTCCAAGAAGGTGTTTCGACAGGGCGATGGCCTGGAAGCTCTGCACGCGATCGTCAGCGCCGGATTGCTTTGGTGTGGGGTCACGCAGCGTGCATTTCCCGACGTCATGGCGTACCTCTGTCCCGCCGACTTGCCGGCCATCTCTCGAACTCCCTGGCTTGTCCTGAAGGAATCGATCCCGCCAGCCCCATCGCCGGTCACCGGCGCGCTGATTGACCATTGGTCGCAATCCGGCGTCCGCTTGGTCGACATCAAGGCTCGTGTGATCCCCGCCCGCACCTTCAACGAGTCGTGTCAGAGTGGATTGAACAAGGCCGATCTGTTGTCCGATTCAACGCTCGGGCTTGTACGAAATCTGGTGGAAACGCTACCCGAGGCCGCGCCACACGTCTCCGTCCATTGCGATCGACATGGCGGGCGCCGCTACTACGCCGGACCGCTCTTGCACCACTTTCCCGAATCAATGTTGCAAGTGCGCGACGAGACCAAGCTGCGGAGCGCTTATCGATTGGACCATCAGGGCATTCAAATGGACGTCCAATTCTCGGTCAAAGGTGATCAATTTGCGCCCGTTGCGTTTTCCTCACTCGTTGCCAAATACTTGCGCGAGTTGTTCATGGAGTCGATCAATACGTTCTTTGCGGATCGGTGCAGGGAAAGCGAGCTACCCAAGCGAACGGCCGGCTATCCGGTCGACGCGGATCGATTCCTGCTAGAAGTCGCCTCGATTCGCCAACGTGAGCAGATCGCTGATTTCGATTTCGTCAGGATGAGATAGGGGGAGGGGCGAGAAGCGAGAAGCGAGAAGCGAG